>NZ_CABSQF010000022.1:0-79523 GCF_902479695.1 uncultured Phyllobacterium sp.
GATGATCTACCCGAAGGGCGGCTCCGATTGGATCAATGTTCCTTTGCAAGGCGCATGGTTCCCCGATGCCTTTGTCGGGCGCATGGCCAATCTGCAGCGCTTCGCCAGCGGCGAGGACAAGGAGCTTGTCAGTTCGGTTGAAGATGCCTGGCATACCATGGCGCTGGTCGAGGCCGCCTATCAATCAAGTGCATCGCCAGCGACACCGCTGGCGCGAAAGCCGGAGGCTTGAATGTCTGAACAGGCCATCTATTTCGAGGATTATGCCATCGGCCATGTGCGCACCACGACGGGCCGCACGATCACCGAAACCGATTTCGTCGTGCATGCGGGCCATACCGGGGATTTCTTCCCGCATCATATGGATGCCGAATTCGCCAGGACCACGCCGTTCGGCCAGCGGGTTGCGCATGGCACGATGATCTTTTCCATCGGCGTCGGCCTCACCGCCAGCCTGATCAATCCGGTGGCGTTCTCCTATGGTTATGACCGTCTGCGGTTCGTACGTCCCGTTTTTATCGGCGATACGATCCGCACGCGTGTGACCATCAGCGCCAAGGACGATGATCCGAAACGGCCCGGCAGCGGACGTGTGGTGGAGCGCTGCGAAGTTCTCAATCAACGTGATGAAGTCGTGCTTGCGGCGGACCATATCTTGATCGCCGAGCGCAGAACAACTTGATATGACGGGCACCTCAATGTGCCAAATGGAGGTTTGAAATGACGGGTAAGCTTGCAGGCAAGCGGGTTTTGATCACAGCGGCAGGGCAGGGCATCGGCCGGGCCTCAGTGCTGGCTTTTGCGCGCGAAGGTGCAATCGTCCATGCAACTGACATCAACCAGCAATTGCTCGACGCGCTGCCGAAAGAGGCGGGGATCAAACCGCGCAAGCTGGATGTATTGAAAACCGAAGAGGTCAATCAGGTTGCAGGCGAGATCGGTCCGATTGATGTCCTTTTCAATTGTGCCGGGTTCGTCCATGGCGGTTCCATCCTCGAAATGCCCGATGCGGACCTGGATTTCGCCCTCGATCTCAATGTCCGGGCGATGATCCGCACGATCCGCGCCGTGCTGCCCGGCATGATCGAGCGCGGGGATGGCGCGATCATCAACATGTCGTCGGTGGCCAGCAGCGTGAAGGGCGTACCGAACCGTTTCGCCTATGGCGTTACCAAGGCGGCGGTGCTCGGCCTGACCAAGTCGGTGGCCGCCGAATACATCACGCAGGGCATCCGCTGCAACGCGATCTGCCCCGGCACGGTGGAAAGCCCGTCGCTGGAACAGCGCATGCGCGCAGGCGGTGACTACGAAGCCGCGCGCGCGGTTTTCATTGCGCGCCAGCCGATGGGCCGTCTCGGCCTGCCGGAGGAAATTGCCGACCTTGCCGTTTATCTCGCCGGTGCGACCTATACGACGGGGCAGGCCTACAACATCGATGGCGGCTGGACCGTCTAGGAGACTTTGCCAATCCACCCTGATGGGCATCTGATGCGATTTTCTGCGCTTCCGGTGCTCATGGACGAAAATGTCCACTGCGCTCCGGTTCTCGAAAACCGCACCAGTTCCCTCATCAGGATGAATTGTCAGAAGCCTCCTCCCATGGAATCGGAAGGAACAGACGATGAAATTTCTACGTTATGGCGAACCGGGGCAGGAAAAGCCCGGCGTGCTGGATGCCAAGGGGCAAATCCGCGATCTCTCCGGTAAGGTGAACGATCTTGCCGGGGCCGTGCTCGACCCGGAGGCGCTGGCAAAATTGTCGGCGCTGGATATAGAAAACCTGCCTGTCGTTGAGGGCAATCCGCGCCTTGGCCCCTGCGTTGCCGGAACCGGAAAATTCATCTGCATCGGCCTCAACTATGCCGACCACGCAGCGGAATCCGGCATGGCCGTGCCGCCGGAGCCGGTGATTTTCATGAAGGCGACGTCCGCCATATCAGGCCCGAATGACGATCTGGTCATTCCGCGCGGTTCGGAAAAGACCGACTGGGAAGTCGAGCTTGGCATCGTCATCGGCCGCACGGCAAAATATGTCGGCGAAGCCGAGGCGCTGGATTATGTCGCCGGATACTGCACCGTGCACGATGTCAGCGAGCGCGCCTTCCAGACGGAGCGTGCAGGGCAATGGACCAAGGGCAAATCCTGCGACACGTTCGGTCCGACCGGCCCGTGGCTGGTGACCAAGGACGAGGTGGCCGACCCGCAGAACCTCGGCATGTGGCTGAAGGTCAATGGCGAGACCATGCAGAACGGCTCGACCCGGACCATGGTCTACGGCGTTGCCTTCCTCGTCTCCTATCTCAGCCAGTTCATGTCGCTGCATCCCGGCGACGTCATCTCGACCGGGACGCCGCCCGGCGTCGGCATGGGCATGAAGCCGCCGCGCTACCTCAAGGCAGGTGACGTGATCGAGCTCGGCATTGACGGACTTGGCACCCAGAAACAGGTGGCACGCGCCGACGTCTAACGCGTGCTGACCCGCAACATTATTCAAGAGGCATATTGTGACCCGCATTACCGATCTTCGCGTCTTCGACGTCCGCTTTCCCACCTCGCAGAGCCTGGATGGATCGGACGCCATGAACCCGGACCCGGATTATTCCGCCGCCTACGTCATCCTCGATACGGACAACAAGGCTTTGTCCGGCCATGGCCTGACCTTCACCATCGGTCGCGGCAATGAAATCTGCTGCCTGGCGATAGAAGCGATGAAGCATCTCGTCGTCGGGCTGGAACTCGACTGGGTGAAGGAAAACCCCGGCCGTTTCTGGCACTTCATCACCGGCGACAGCCAGTTGCGCTGGATCGGGCCCGACAAGGGAGCGATGCATCTGGCGACGGGTGCGGTGGTCAATGCGGTCTGGGACCTCCTGGCCAAGGAGGCGGGCAAGCCGGTCTGGCAGCTGGTCGGCGAGATGACGCCGGAAGAAATCGTCGACATTGTCGACTTCCGCTACCTGACCGACGTGCTGACGCGCGAGGACGCGCTCGCCATCCTGCGCAAGGCGGAGAACGGCAAGAAGGAGCGGATCGCGACGCTGCAGGCGGAAGGTTATCCCTGCTACACCACATCGGCGGGCTGGCTCGGCTATTCCGATGAAAAGCTGCGCCGCCTCTGCCAGGAGGCGGTCGACGCCGGTTTCAACCACATCAAGATGAAGGTCGGCCGCGATCTTGAAGACGATATCCGCCGCCTGACCATTGCCCGCGAGGTGATCGGGCCGGACCGTATCCTGATGATCGATGCCAACCAGGTCTGGGAAGTGGGCGAGGCCATCGACTGGGTCAACAAGCTTGCCTTCGTCAAGCCGTTCTTCATCGAGGAGCCGACCAGCCCGGATGACGTGGCTGGCCACCGCAAGATTCGGCAGGCAATCAAGCCGGTGAAGGTCGCGACCGGCGAGATGTGCCAGAACCGTATCATGTTCAAGCAGTTCATCGCCGAAGGCGCCATCGATGTGGTGCAGATCGATTCGTGCCGGATGGGCGGCCTCAATGAAGTGCTGGCCGTGCTGCTGATCGCGGCGAAATACGGCCTGCCGGTCTGGCCGCATGCGGGCGGTGTCGGCCTGTGCGAATATGTGCAGCATCTGTCGATGATCGACTATATCGCCGTGTCGGGCACGAAGGAGGGCCGGGTGATCGAATATGTCGACCACCTGCATGAGCATTTTGTCGATCCCTGCCAGATCCGGGATGCCGCCTATATGCCGCCGTCGCTGCCGGGTTTCTCGATTGAAATGAAACAGGCGTCGATCGAGGAATATCTCCACCGGCCATAGAAAAGGGGCGGGGCTTCATCAGTCTGACAAAGAGCTGTCCTATGGCGATTGCATCGTCTTCTTTCGTCACGGGGTTCCCATGCTCGACCTGATCAAGCCTTCGCTTGCCCGCTTTGCCGCCAGCCTGCACCCGGAACCGCCGGTGCATCTCGGCCGGCGCTACAACAGCGCGGGCGTCTTTCAGCCGGAACCCGGCAATACGGTGGTCTGCCATCTGGTGAAGGGGTCCGAGTCGGAAGCCTCGGTCATTGCCGTGCGCGACCGGATGCTGGCGATGCCCGATGCAGGGCAGCTGGCCTTTACCCCCGTCTCCAGCCTGCACATGACGCTGTTTCAGGGCATTATCGAATATCGCCGCCGCCCGTTCTATTGGCCGGATGATGTTCCGCTGGAGACAAGCATCAACGACATGACGCGGCTTTATGTGGATCGCCTGCGGGATTTCGAGGGATGCGGGCCGTTCAACGTCGAGGTGATCGATGTCACGCCCGCAGGCCTGACAGTGGCGGGTGCGAGCGAATATGACGAGCGCATCATGCGCGCCTGGCGCGACGAACTGGCCGTGCCGTTCGGTTACCGGCATCCTGATCACGACACCTATGTCTTCCACATCACGCTGGCCTATCCGATCGCGCGGTTCCCGGATGAAAGGCTCAGGGCCTGGCAGGAACTTCTGGATGATTGCCTAGCATTCATCCGGCGTGAATCGCCGGTGATTGCGTTGAATCCGCCCGCATTCTGCAGTTTTGTCGATATGAATCATTTCGAGGAACTGGTGGTTCTGGATTGAACCAGAGGCCGTTTGATCGCCAATCTGCGACATAGTGTACACGCGCCCGGCGTGTCGTCTTACGTAAATGCGATGTCGTTTCCGCACCTATTCTTTTTGGGTGCCGGATGCTTTTATCGGGGCACTTGAGGTGCCGCTTTTCTAGGGAAGCGGAGAATTGGGAAGCCGGTCGGAAACCCGGCGCTGCCCCCGCAACGGTAGTGGAGTGAAACACGGCATAACAGCCACTGGGTCACAACCCCGGGAAGGCGTCGTGACAGCCGATACGGCAACTCCAGAGCCCGGAAACCAGCCTCGGTACTGAAAACCGACTGATCGCGGTGGGCGATCAAGGAGCATGATTCTGTGCGGGCATCAGCCGGTGGCTGGCCGTGCAGGCGTTCTTCCTCCGTCACCACCAGTCAGTCCTTTCGCAACATCGAGGCGAGGACACGACATGGATATACGCAACGAACTGCTCCGGAACCTGAGAAACCGGAAACCCGGCTACGGCCTTGAACAGTCTTTCTATTCCGATCCGGATTATTTCCGGCTCGATATGGAGAACATCTTTTATCGCGACTGGCTGTTCATCGGCCATGATTGCGAAGTCGCCAAGCCCGGCAACTTCTTCACGGTGCAGGTCGGCGACTATCCCGTGGTCATCGTGCGCGACCGCCAGGGCCAGATCCGGGCCTTTCACAATTCCTGCCGCCATCGCGGCTCGCGCGTCTGCTCGGCCGAGCGCGGCACGTCGGCCAAGCTCGTCTGCCCCTATCACCAGTGGACCTACGAGCTTGACGGGCGCCTGCTGTTCGCCCGCCAGATGGGCGATGATTTCGACGCCAGCCAGCACAGCCTGAAGCCGGTGCAGTGCGAAAGCGTCGGCGGTTACATCTTCATCTGCCTGGCGCAGAATCCTGTCGATTTCAGCGCGACGCGTGCACTGATCGAGCCCTATCTCGCGCCGCACCACCTCACCGAAACCAAGGTCGCCTATCAGAGCACCATCGTTGAAAAGGGCAACTGGAAGCTGGTCTGGGAAAACAACCGCGAGTGCTATCACTGCGTGGCCAATCATCCCGAGCTGTGCAAGACCTTTCCGGAAGCGCCGAGCGTGAGCGGTGTCCAGGGCGCCGCTGACGATCCGGAAATTGCTGCCCACTGGCAGCGTTGCGAAGCGGCAGGCCTGCCCAGCATTTTCCGCATGTCCGATGACGGCCAGTACCGCGCCACCCGTGTGCCGCTGCTGCGCGATGCGGAAAGCTATACGATGAGCGGGCGCCGCGCCGTCGGCCGGCAGCTCAGCGACAGTGTCAACGAGAAGCAGATCGGCTCGCTGCTGCTGTTCCATTACCCGACCACCTGGAACCATATCCTCGGCGACCATGCCATTTCCTTCCGCGTGCTGCCGCTCGGCCCGGATGAAACGCAGGTCACCACCAAATGGCTGGTGCACAAGGATGCGGTTGAGGGCGTGGATTACACCATCGAGGAACTGACGCATGTCTGGCTCGAGACCAATGACCAGGACCGCCGGATCGTCGAGGAAAACGCCTTCGGCATCCGCTCGCCCGCCTACGAGCCCGGCCCCTATTCGCCCGAGCATGAAGGCGGCGTGCTGCAATTCCTCGAATGGTATTGCAGGTTCATGGAAGAGCGTCTCTCCGGCGGCGATACGCGGCTCAGCAAGGTAGCATAGGTACACAATGAACATGGGCGTTCCTCAGTCTTACCCGCACCTCGACCAGATGCAGCCATGGAATGACCGGCTGCATCTGCTGGAGTGTTTGTCGATCATCGAGGAAGCGCCGAATGTGAAGACCTTCACATTCCGTTCCGACAACCAGAACTGGTTCCGCTATGAGCCGGGCCAGTTCATGACCTTCGAGCTGCCGGTGCAGCCCGAAGCCGTCCTGCGCACCTATACGCTCTCCTCCAGCCCGTCACGGCCCTTCACCATCGCGGTGACGGTCAAGGCGCAGGAGAACAGCATCGGCACCCGCTGGATGCTGGATCACCTGACCCCCGGCATGCGGCTGAAGGCCTTCGGTCCGCTCGGCGATTTCTCCATGCGCAGGCATCCGGGGGAAAAGTACCTGTTCATCTCGGCCGGGTCCGGCATCACGCCGATGATGTCGATGACCCGCTGGATGCATGATTGCGCCCCGCAGAGCGATATCAGCTTCGTCACCTGCGCCCGCCGGCCCAGCGACATCATTTTCCGCCGGGAACTGGAATATCTGACAAACTGCATGCCCAACCTGAAACTGTCGTTCCTGATCAAGGAACACGAGATGGGGCAGGTGTGGACCGGTATCCGCGGGCGGCTGGAAGCGCCCAAGCTGCCGCTGCTGTCGCCCGATTTCAAGGACAGGACGATCTTCTGCTGCGGTCCGGAAGGTTTCATGCGCGATGTGCGCGGTATGCTCGAAGCCAGCGGTTTCGACATGGCGCACTATCATCAGGAAAGCTTCGGTCCGGCCGCCGAGCCCGTCCTGCCCGCCTTCGATGTGATGTCCACCGTCGCCGTGGAAGCGTCGGCGACGATCACCTTTTCCATGTCGGGCATGGATGTGCCCTGCATGCCGGGCGATACGATCCTCAAGGCGGCGCGCGGCGCCGGTATCCGCATTGCGGCGGCCTGCGAATCCGGCCTGTGCGGCACGTGCAAGGTGATGAAACTCTCGGGCAAGTCCGAGATGGATCACAATGGCGGTATTCTCGACGAGGAAATCGACGAGGGATTTGTCCTTGCCTGCTGCACCAAGCCACTCGGCAATGTGGAGATCGAAGCCTGAGCGCCGCCTTTTGAGCTATTCTCCGTTCTCAAGTGCAGGCAATAACTGGCGGTGAAGGCTCGCATTGCGATTGTGCGTGGTTCGACAAGCTCACCATGAGGGAGAGGGTTGGGCTGCAATGCTTAATCACAAGGATTGCAGCATATGACTCCCTGAAGTCCTCACTCTCCCTCATGGTGAGCTTGTCGAACCACGCACCACGCACCGTAAATAATGCCTGTGCTTAGAACACCACGGTCTTGTGCCCATTGAGCATGACGCGGGATTCGAGGTGCTTCTTGACGGCACGGGCGAGCACCCGGCTCTCGATATCGCGGCCGGTGGCGACAAAGTCCTCGGCGCTCATGGCATGGCTGACCCGCTCGGTCTCCTGCTCGATGATCGGGCCCTCGTCGAGGTCGGGCGTGACATAATGCGCCGTCGCGCCGATCAGTTTCACCCCGCGCTCGAACGCCTGGTGATAGGGCTTTGCCCCCTTGAAGCTCGGCAGGAACGAATGGTGGATGTTGATCACCTTGCCGAACAGCCGCTTCGACAGAGTGTCGGAGAGCACCTGCATGTAGCGGGCGAGGATGACGAGGTCGGCGCCGGTGTCCTTGACGATCTTCAGCAGCGCCTCCTCCTGCGCCGTCTTGTTGTCTTTCGACACAGGCAGCACATGGTAGGGGATGCCCTCATGCTCGGCAAAGCGGCGGCTGTCCTCGTGGTTGGAGACGATGGCGGCCACTTCCGCATCGAGCCAGCCGACCTTGATCTGGTAGAACAGGTGCAAGAGCGCATGGTCGAACTTCGACACCATGATGACGATCTTCGGCTTCTTGGCCTGGTCGATCAGCGTGGTCTTCATGCCGAAGCGCTCGATGGCGGGTTTCAGCGCCCGCTCGACATCGTCCTTGGAGGTGCTTTCTGAGGCGGCAAAGGCGATGCGCATGAAGAAGCGGTTGGTCTGGCGGTCCCAGAACTGGTTGCTCTCGGCGATATTGGCATCCAGCGCCGCCAGCTCCGTCGTCACCGATGCCACGATCCCAGGCTTGTCTTCGCACGACAGGGTGAGGACATAGTTCTTGTTTGGCATGGGAAACTCCAGGGATACGGGCGACAATGGACGGCGATCATAGTGAGGGCGGAAGAAACGCGTCGACACAAATGCGAAGCGCTCAGTCCTTTTTCCGGCATTCGGGTGCCCCGTCAAATGATCTTTCGTCACCGGGCGATGAGATTCCCTTCAACCGGCGGGCTTGGTTCCGTACCAGCGCGGGGTATAGACCCACTGGCCGCCATCCACCCGGTCAAAGCTTTGGGTGAGGGACGATCCCACGAGAATGACCGTGCGCATGTCGACCTGCTCGGGTGTGAGGTCCGCCAGGGTGATGACGCGCAGGGTTTCCGCCGGACGGCCGATATCGCGGCCCAGAACGATGGGTGTCTCCGGTGCACGGTGCTGGCGCAGGATTTCGATGGCCCGCGGCAATTGCCATGGCCGTGGCTTGGAGATCGGATTGTAGAAGGCCATGGCGAAATCCGCTTCGGCCGCCAGCGCGATGCGCTTTTCGATGATGTCCCACGGTTTCAGATTGTCGGACAGCGACAGGATGCAGAAATCATGGCCGAGGGGTGCGCCGCTGCGGCTGGCGGCCGCCATTGCGGCGGAAACGCCGGGGAGAATCTGCAGGTCGACCCCGTGCCAGGCCGGATTGTCGGATTCGTGCAAGGCTTCGACCACGGCGGCTGCCATGGCGAACACACCGGGATCGCCGGATGAAATCATCACCACCGAACGGCCGGAGGCGGCCAATTCGAACGCGTGGCGGGCACGCTGCATTTCCTCACGGTTATCCGTCATGTGAATGATCTGATCGGGGCGGAAAGACCCAGCCATGCGCACATAGGTCTCGTAACCGAGAACATCCTCAGCACGCTGCAGTTCCTGCCTGACGGCCGGGATCATGAAGTCCGGATCGCCCGGCCCAAGCCCGATGACCGCAAGGCGGCCGCGCCGATGTCCGGCGCGTGTCACGTCATCGGGCGTGGCCGCAACGGCGATGGCAAGCCCGTCGTTGCCGCTCTGGCGCACCGGTTCTTTGATGAAGGCCGATAGGATATCTCCGGCACTGCTTCCGTTCACCGGAAGCAGCCGCAGAGGCAGGCCAAGCTCAGCCGCAAGATGGTGGAGCGGGGCGCTTGCACTGCGTTCTTCGCTGGCGGCAAGGCAGACGATGGAAGCAAGCGCGATATTCTCTGCAGCAAGGGCAGCCAGCACCTCTTCAGCGCTGAAATCACCGGCAATGCCGACAACCGCCACCTTGGGATGAAAGACCAGCTCATTCTTCTGCGGGGCAATATCCGACGGCGTGACGCGGATATGCATCGTGCCGTTATCGTCGACCGGCAGGCGCGCCTCTTCCAGCCATGGCGCCGGACCATCGATCCGCACGGTCTGGCCGGCGAGAAGATCGGCGATGAAGCGCTTGCCGTCCTCGGGGTTCTGCAGATGGAATTCCGCCGGCGGATTGAGCAGGCAGGTGCCGAAGCGCAATTCGCCCGATGTGGTGATCGCGGGCGACACGCCAAGAATTTTTGACAGCTGCCGCGCCAGCACATTGACGCCGGTGGTTCCGCCGAGCAGCGGCACCACGGCGCTGCCGTCATCGGCAATGGCGAGTACCGGCGGTTCGCCGCCTTTGTTTTCCAGCAACAATGCCAGCGCGCGGATGGTGATGCCGGCGGAACACAGGGCGGCAATAGCATTGCCGTTGCGGTAATGCGTGCGCAGCGTTTCGCCGAAATTGGTGTAGGTGTGGTCCGCACCCTGCACGCGGCCTTCCAGCCCGTGAATGACCGCTTGGGGATAACCGGCCTTGATCCGCAGCGCTGTTTCCATGCCCTGCGCGCTCAAAACCATCAGGACCAGCGGGGCTGTCATTCGCCGCCACCCTGCCATTTCTCGCCCGGCACCAGGATGAGCGAGAAATAGGGTGAAGACTCCGGATCGACATCGCGCAACGGCACGATGCGCTGCGCATCCATGGTGGCGCGCTCGACGTAAAGCGCACGATCCATCAGCCCGAGGTCGGCGATGACATCGCGCACCTTCGCCAGGTTCTTGCCGAGCTTCATGATGGCGGCCGCTTCCGTCGCGGCGAGGCGGTTTTTCAGCTCATGGGCCGGAAGCACGCCGGAGAGCACCGTCAATGTCTGGTTGCGGTAGACCAGCGGCGCACCGAGCACGGCCGCGCCACCCAGAATGGAGCAGACGCCCGGCACGACTTCCGTCTCATACTGTCCGGCCAGCCGGTCGTGGATATACATGAAGGAGCCGTAGAAGAACGGGTCGCCCTCGGCAATGACGGCGACATCCTTGCCCGCATCCAGATGCGTTTTGAGACGTTCGGTGATCTCGCCGTAGAAATCGCTGACGATGGCTTCATAATTCATGTGCGCGGGCAGCTTTTCCGTGGTGACCGGATAGATCAGCGGCACAAGCAACTGGTTGTCGTTGAGATAGGTCTCGACGATGGTCAGCGCATTGCCCTTCTTGCCCTTGGCCGCGTGGTAGGCGACGACGGGCGCCGCCTGCAGCAGCCGCAGGGCCTTGAGGGTAATGAGTTCGGGATCGCCGGGACCAACGCCCAGTCCGAAAAGCCGTCCAGGCTGCGGCATTATTCTTTCTCCGAAGCGAGTGCATTGAGTGCGGCCGCGGCCATGGCGCTGCCGCCCCGCCGTCCGTGCACGACGACGAAGGGAACGCCGCGGCTGTTTTCGGCCAGCGCCGCCTTCGATTCCATCGCGCCGACGAAGCCGACGGGAAAGCCGAGGATAAGCGCCGGTTTCGGCGCGCCTTCATCGAGCATTTCGAGGAGGCGGAACAGGGCGGTCGGTGCATTGCCGAAGGCCACCACGGCTCCGGCGAGATGCGGGCGCCACAGTTCAAGCGCTGCCGCCGAACGGGTATTGCCCATGTCGCGGGCGAGAGCGGCGACGGACGGGTCCGAGAGCGTGCAGATGACGTCATTGCTGGCGGGCAGGCGCGCGCGCGTCACCCCTTCGAGCACCATGCGGGCATCGCACAGGATGGGTGCGCCCCCGGCCAGGGCGGCCACACCCGCTGCACCTGCGCCTTCGGAAAAGGCGAGGTCCCCGATCACATCGACCATGCCGCAGGCATGGGCGACGCGCACGGCCAGCTTTTCCAGATCGGCGGGAATGCGGCTGAGATCGGCCTCGGAGCGGATAATGGCGAAGGAGCGATCATAGATCGCCTGACCGTCGCGGATATAGTCAAGCATGCGGTGGCCCCCCAGAGCCGGAAGTGAGCGGCCTTTGGGTCGATGGCCGGGAATTCAACGGAAGGTTGCCGATCCAGTCGGCAGCTTCCTCGATAGTAACATGTGCAGCCAATAGCTTGCCAAATCGCGACGGTCCATTGGTCGCACGCAGAAATATGTTGTAGTACCCCGGTTCGGTTGCAACCAGCGTGACCGGTTTTGCCGAAGGCGAGGCGCAGGATTTGCTGCAGCCGGTCAGGTGAACCGCCCTATCAGGAGCCGTGTTGCGCAGCAATGCGCCGAGCTTGAGGCCATCGGCCTGCGTTGCGCCAAGCGCCGATCCGCAACCGGCGGAGCCTGAACAACTGATCATGGTTGCAAGCGGATTATCCGGCCGGGCGGCGAAACCAAGGGCCTCGAATTCCCGCACTGTTTGCGATGCCATGGCTTCGGGCACTTCAGGCAACATTATACTCTGCCACGGCGTTATCAGCAGCTTTCCATTGCTGTTTTTTTCCGCCAGTGCCGCCACGGCGTCCAGCCTGTCGGGATCAAGGCGCCCGAGCGGCGGCATGGCACCGACAAGGCGGTGGTCGCTGCCGCATTCCGGCAACAGGCCGAGATGTCCATGCGGGCGGGGCAAGGATCGGCGCCATTGATCGGCCTGTTCATTGCGTATTGAAAAATTCAGACGCTTTTCCAGCTGGGCGGCGAATGCGTCGCGCCCGATGGCTGCGATCATGTGGCGAAGCCGCGAGGCCGCCGGATTGGCGGCATTCCAGTCGATGAACGCACCGAGAATCGCCGTGACCAGCTGCATGGCCTGCGACGTGCCGACACTGCCGAGGGCGGGGGCGTCGTCTGCCGTTGCAGGCGGTATGCCGGCAACGCCCAGGGCAAACCGGGGGCTCCCTGCGTCGATGGCGCTCAGCCAGATGTCATGGGGATGCTCCACCATGGCAACGCTTTCGCCGCCGTCGACGAGAATGGAAAATTTCGGCGACAGGCGCTGGTAGGAGGCATCGGTCTGCAGGATTTCGAGCAGCTGCAAGGCGAGCGGCCGCACGTCGAATCTGCCCGGCACGACACCGGCGATCGGGCTGACCATGACATTGCGCACATCGTCGCCCCGGTCGGTCAATGGCCCGAGCCCGGCGGCCAGCAGTGCTGCGATCAGCGGATTTTCCGTATCGGGCCGCACGCCGCGAATCTGCAGGTTGGCCCGGTTGGTGATCTCGATGACGCCATTGCCGAACTGCCGGGCTGCATCGGCAATGCGGTGCGCCTGTTCGGCGCTCAGCGTGCCGAATGTCAGTTTCACCCGGCATATCGCGCCATCAAGCGCCTTGGCCATGCGGAACAATCCGGGGCAGGCGGACCGCCGGTCTTCAATTCTGTTCGGGACTGCGTCCATGGTGCTTAACTGGCTCATCGGATCAGGGTTTTACAGGATGGCCGGTGCGGAGGAAAGAAATATGATCCGCAATTGCAACGGGCATGCTGTTTGAGCTTCGTTGACCCTTCCGGCGCTTTCGGGCATGCATAGCCTCTGCAATCAACGGGACATGACATGACGCCTTGGCTGACGATTATCGGGATTGGTGAAGACGGCTATGGCGGACTGGGTGCCAATGCCCGCGCCGCACTGGACCATGCCACCACGGTTTTCGGCGGCAGGCGGCACCTCGAATTCCTGCCGGAAACACTTGCGGCAAAGCGGATCGCATGGCCGACGCCCTTTTCCGATGTCTATCCCACCCTGACGGCGTTGCGCGGCACCCAAGTGGTGGTGCTTGCCAGCGGCGATCCCATGCATTTCGGCATGGGGGCAACTTTGACACGTTTCTTCGATCGGGCCGAGATGCGGATTCTGCCGGCACCCGCATCCTTCTCGCTCGCAGCGGCTGCAATGGGCTGGCCGGTGCAGCATGTGCATCTGCTCAGCGTGCACGGCCGTCCGGTTGAGACATTGTTCAAGTCGTTCACGCCGGGAGTCAGGCTGCTCATCTTGAGCAATGATGGCGATACGCCCGCGAAGGTCGCGCGGATGCTGGTGGACAGCGGATTCGGTTCGGCCAGGCTTACGGTTCTGGAACATATGGGCGGTGAGGCGGAACACCGGGTCGACGGCGTGGCCAGGGATTGGACGCATCCGCGCGGGGCCGATCTCAATGTTCTCGCGGTGGATTGCGGATCGGCCGAACCGGAGGCGCGCTCCTATTCCATCCTTTCGGGCCTGCCTGACGAGGCCTATGAGAATGACGGCCAGTTGACCAAGCGGGATGTCCGCGCTGTCACCCTGGCGCGGCTCGGGCCGCGTCCGGGAGAGCTGCTGTGGGACGTCGGGGCCGGATGCGGCTCCATCGGCATCGAATGGATGCGGAGCGATCCCTCCTGCCGGACAATCGCCGTGGAAGCCAATGGCGGGCGGCAAGGCGTCATCGAGCGCAATGCCCGCGCGCTGGGTGTTCCGGATCTGCAGCTCGTCCGCGGGGAAGCCCCGGCAGCACTCTCTGGTCTGGCCAGCCCGGACGCCATTTTCATCGGCGGCGGCGTTACCGACGACGGCGTGATGGAGGCCTGCTGGAACGCGCTGAAGCCGGGCGGGCGGCTTGTGGCCAATGCGGTGACCCTGCAGAGCGAGGCGGCACTGATCGGCTGGCGCGGCAGGTTCGGCGGCGAGCTGACGAAACTTGCCGTTGCGCAGGCGCAGCCGCTCGGTTCCTTTGATGCGTGGCGCTCCGCCTTGCCCGTGGTGATCTATTCGGTCCGCAAACCCGCGGATTGACAGCCGGACCGGCGCCGCGACAGGATTGCGACAGGATTATGCAGTCTAAGGGGGGCGGGTGATTGCTATTGCGCGCGAATTCATATTCAACCGGTACATAAGTTCCGATCTCTCGGTCGTGACCGCCGTTTTGATTTCCGGCCCCGATAGCAATCTGGGAGACTCTAGCAGGAATTAAATATGGCAACTTACAAGTACTTCACCTGGCCGTTTCTGTTCACGGCGGTTGGACTGGCGCTCGGCGCGTGGATAGGGTTCGTCTATTCGGGAACGGTCGAAGGCACATTATCAGTCCTCTTCATCTGTGCGGTGCTGGGCATTCTTGAAATTTCGCTGTCCTTCGACAATGCGATTGTGAACGCCAGGATTCTCCGGGACATGACGCCGGTCTGGCAGCGACGGTTTCTGACATGGGGCATCATCATCGCCGTGTTCGGCATGCGGATCATCTTCCCGCTGGCAATTGTTGCAATCGCCGCGTGGATCGATCCGATTTCGGCGCTGAAACTGGCCATTTCAAATCCGGAGCAATATGCGCGGATCATGCAGGACGCCCATGTCGGCATTTCCGCCTTTGGCGGTACGTTTCTCCTGATGGTCGGCCTCAAGTTCTTCTTCGATCATGAGAAAGACGTGCACTGGATCCGCGTCGTTGAAAGCCGCGCGTCCCGCTTTGCCTCGGTCCAGGGCATCGAGGTCGGCGTGGTTCTGGCATTGATCATCTTCTTTTCCAGGCAGCTCGACGGTGCGGAGTCGGTGACGTTCCTGACATCGGCCATTTACGGCCTGCTGACCTTCCTCGTGGTGGAGGGGCTTGGCGCGCTTCTCGATGCCTCGCAGGAACAGATGGACACGGTCCACAAGGGCGGGCTTGGCGCGTTCCTGTATCTGGAAGTGCTCGATGCGAGTTTTTCGTTCGACGGTGTCATCGGTGCGTTCGCGCTGTCGACCAATCTGTTTGTCATTGCGATCGGTCTGGGCATCGGTGCGTTCTACGTGCGCGCGCTGACCATCATGATGGTGGAGAAGGAGACGCTCGGCCAGTACCGCTATCTCGAGCACGGGGCATTCTACGCGATCCTTGTGCTTGCGGTGATCATGTATTGCCAGACCTTGTTTCATATTCCCGAAGTGATCACCGGTTTGATCGGCGCGGCACTCATCATCTTCTCGCTCTGGTCATCGATCCGCTACCGGCGCCGGCATCCGGATCAGGCGGAACACGCCTGATCCGCTTCCATGTCCCGACAAAAAGCCATCCGGGTTCCGGATGGCTTTTTTGCAGGTGAAATGAAGGGTTTTAGAGCCTGGCAACCAGGGCTGCGAGCTGGTCGGTGCACAGACCCCAACCTGCATGAAAGCCCATTTTTTCGTGGGCTTCCCGGTCGGCCACCGTCCAGTGCCGGACGAGCGCGGTGTATTTCGTCTTGCCGCTGCCGGCATCTTCCAGCGTGATGATGCCGGTCATGAACGGTTTCTCCGACGGCTTCCAGTCGCTGGTATAGGCATCGGTGAAGACGAGCCGTTCGTTTTCGACGACTTCGAGATAGACGCCTTGATTGGGAAACTCGGTGCCATCGGGTCCACGCATGACGATGACGCTGGTGCCCCCGGCGCGCACATCAAGCTCGGCGTGCGGTGTGGTGTAGGGCAGTGGCGCGAACCACTGCTTGAGAAGGTCAACCTCGGTCCAGGCCCGGAATATGTTTGCTCGGGGCGCATCGATGATGCGGGTAATGACGAGGTCGCGGTCGGTGATTTCGCTGGTGGATGTCATGATGGTCTCCTGCGTGAAGGGTTTCGATGCAAGGACGAATGGCAATCGGCGAGGCCGACACGGTATCGGAGTTTTTCCTATTTTTCGCGATCAGTTCTGGCTGAGGCGGTCGAGATGCATGCGGATGTGGGCGGCTTCAGCCGGTGTATTGGCAAGGGCTATCGCGCGGTCGAAGGCAATGCGTGCCTCCCGGCTGCGGCCAAGCTGCATCAGCAGCCCGCCCTTGACGCCGAAGAAGTGAAAATAGCCGGAAAGCCTGTCTTCCAGCGGCTCGATCAGCAGCAGCGCCGCTTCGGCACCATGCACCTTTGCCACCGCTATGGAGCGATTCAGCGTGACAACGGGTGAGGGGCTTATCCGTTCGAGCGCGGCATAGAGCTGATCGATTTCCAGCCAGTCCGTATCCTGCGGCTGCCGGGCCCGCGCGTGCAGGGCGGCAATGGCCGCCTGCACCTGATAGGCACCCGGCTGCCGGTGACGCATGGCCTTGTCGATCAGGGCAAGACCTTCAGCGATCATCGTCTGGTTCCACAGGCTGCGGTCCTGATCGTCCAGAAGAACGACCGCGCCTTCCGCGTCGAAACGGGCCTTGGCGCGGGCGTGCTGCAGCAGCAGGAGGGCGGTCAGCCCCATGATCTCCGGTTCCGCCGGGAAAATGCGCAGGAGCAGGCGCGCCAGCCGGATCGCCTCGTCGCACAGCGGAAACCGCGCTGCCACTTCCGTGCTGCCGGCCGAGTAACCCTCGTTGAAGATCAGGTAGATCATTGCACTCACGGCCGAAAGCCGCTCGGCCCGCTCGAAGGCATCGGGTGTGTCGAACGGGATGTCGCCGGAGGAAATCCGCCCCTTGGCTCGGGTGATGCGCTGCTCCATGGCGCTTTCGCCGACAAGAAACGCCCGGGCGATCTGGCGGACCGAAAGTCCCGACACGATGCGCAGTGCCAGCGCAATCTGCTGCGTGGCCGGAAGATCGGGATGACAGCAGATGAACAGCAGCCGGAGGATATCGTCGCGGTAGTCGGCGCTGTCGATCTTCTCGGCGATGGCCGATTCGGCATCCCCGAGGTCAGACAGCAGGTCTTCGGGCGGCAGTGGCTGCTGCTTGGCCTGACGGCGTACGGTATCGATGGCGCTGTTGCGGCCGACGAAGATCAGCCACGCCGTGGGGTCACGCGGCGGGCCGTTCTTCGGCCAGTTCTTCAGCGCGCGCAGACAGGCCTCCTGGAAGGCTTCTTCCGCCGTGTCGAGATTGCGGAAATAGCGCAACAGGGCACCCACGGCCTGCGGGCGCGCGGCTGTCAGCGCGGCATCGATCCAGGCCGGGTCGGTCATTGGGAACCCGATCCGGGTCTGAACAAGGCGATCGGGCGTATCTCGTAGGAACCCTGTCCGGGATTGGCCTGCGCCAGATCGCGGGCGATATCGAGCGCCTCGTCGAGCGATTCGCAGTCAACCACGTAGAATCCGAGAAACTGTTCCTTTGTCTCGGCGAAGGGGCCGTCGATGACGAGGGGCTCGCCGCGGGATTTGCGCAGCGTTGTCGCGGCGGTCGTGGGCAGCAGCCGGGCGACAGGCCCCAGCTTGCCTGATTTGGCGAGCTTGTCCTGCACGACACCAAGCCGTTCCATGACAAGGTCGTCTTCCTCCTTTGACCACGAACCGACCACGTCCTCCATGTTGTAGCAAAGTATGGCGTAAAGCATCCCGTTACTCCTTCTTCCTCAAGACGAACCACTATCGCCGATCCCGACATGAGGTCGAGAAAAATTGCAAGCCTGTCTCGGCTCGCCTTGCGGAGTGAAATTCGTTGGCAACCAGCGGTTGACGCTGGAAACGAAACTGCTCTCTAATGCCTGGGAGGCGAACATGCACAGTCAGCCGGCGGTTAAAGAACCAAGTGACGGGGTAATGAATGGGACACAGTATGCGCAATGCGGCCATGTACGGGATCGGCATTGTTTTCCTCGCTCTGGCCTGGGCAAAAAACAAGCTGCAGGGCTATACGACGCCCAACAAGGTCGACCGTTCCGACACCGATGGCCGCATCGACTATGTCTACGACACCGTTGCCTCGTGGAAGCGGTATCTGCCCGCCGGCTTCGATCTGGAGGGCAAGGACGTCCTTGAGCTGTGTCCGGGGTCGTCGCTCGGCACCGGGGCCATCCTGCTCGGCTATGGCGCCAAGTCCTATCGTGCCGTTGACGTGTTCGAACTCGCGGGTACGGAGCCAGCCGCCTATTTTGCCAAACTTCTCGACCGGTTTCCGGAGCGCGAAGCCTATGCTCCCAGTATCGACCGGGCGAAACAACTGACTGAAGGCCCCGATTCCGACCTGTTCAGCTATCGCGTCGGCCGGGATTTCGACATTCCCCGGCTGGCGGACAACAGAAAGTTCGATCTGATCCTGAGCTGTGCCGCATTCGAGCACTATGACGACATCGAAGCGACGATTGCCAATATCTCCAAGGTTGCCCGCAGCGGCTGCATCGCCGAGCACATTGTCGATTATCAGACACACTCCCGCTGGATCCGCGAACAGGATCCGAACAATATCTATCGATACTCGGAAGGGCTGTACCGGTTGTTTTCCTTTCCCGGACAGCCCAACCGGCGCCGCCCGCTGGACTATGTCAGGGCATTCGAAGCCAATGGCTGGAAAAATGTCCGCGTCATCAATGCCCGTGCAATCCCGCAGGAGCATCTGGCCCGTTCCGTTTCGGGAATGGCGCCGCCCTTCGACCGGCCTGATATGCAGATGGACATGCTGTCCGGCGTGGTCATTGCGGAATGGCCGTGAACGGCATCCCGACAGGCCTGGGCTTATTTGGGTGCCGGTGACCGCAGCTGCTTGACGGTGGCGCGCACCACGTAGCGCGCGCGGCCCAGCGTGTTGCTGCGCAACCGCCGCAATTTCCAGCGCATGCCAAGGTCGGTTTTGATCTTCTTCGCGTCGAAACTCATCTTCATTGCCGAAGCGTCCCGGGCTGTCTTGATGGGGTCGGCGTAAAATTCGCGGATTTTTGCCTTGGACATGCCCGCACTTTTGAACCAGCGCGGAATATATGTGTTGCACAACCGGTCCACATCGGTGAGGGCTTTTTCAATCCCCGTGCCGGTGATCGGGCAGACGACGCAGAAGGCGTCCCCGATGAGAACAACCCCATCCTGTTCGTGATTGTGCACCTGTACCAGGTCAATGGGGCGGGCAATGACCGGACCGGCAATGGTGATTTCGCCAAACACCCTTTCCAGACCCGGCATTACTGCGCGCAAACCCTGCGCGGGCTGATCCCGGAATGTGCGGGTCCATTCCTCCGACGATGTCCGATAAACGAAGAAGTTGGCGCGAATTTTATCGCCTATGGGAAAGAGCGTCAGGTAGGATACGCGGTCATTGAATTTTGCCCCGTTCCACACGAGGGATGGAAAGGGAAAATGCGATCGCGGCTGTACCAGATCGAAACCGCAGCACAGCGAATGCTGCGGGCTTATGATGTCCCGTTCGATCCCGAGCTTCTTGCGGATCGTATCGCCGAGCCCCGTGGCAACGATCAGGAGCCGTGCGGTGAATTTCCGGCCATCGGACAATGTCACGTGCTGCAGGTTTTCGCTGGTCGTAATGTCATCGACCCGGCCGACAATGGAACGCACGCCCGCAGGGATGGCACGGCGCACTGTATTGACCAGATCGGAATAATCGCCGCCATATTCGGGCGTCGTGGTTCGCTCGAACCGGCCGAATCGGTGGAGCCATACGCCGTCAAACGCGGTCACCTCGGCACGCACGACATCGCCAAGACCGATGCGCTCGAACAGCTCCATCTGGGTTTGCGCGACTTTCTCGGCGCGAAAATCCGGCGGATGACGCTCGTGGCTGCTGATCAGGGTCACGCCGTAGCCCTGACGGAACAGCGCGGTGGCGGCACTGGCTCCTGCCAGCCCGCCGCCGATGATCACCACATCGGTCTGGATGGGCTGTGCCTCCGTCCCTTGAATTGCCAATTCCGGTTCAACCATGCATGCTCCGCAGACGTGTAGACAGCTCGATCAGTCAATGTGAAGCCGGATAATACAGCGTAAATAAGATGTATGTTAAACAATCGATTATGCTGGTTGTGGATAGAGTGTTCACGTATGCGTGTGTCGTGAAGGGGTGAGTGTTTGTGATTCCAGAATATGATATCCGGGTTTACAGCCATCCCGATCAGCTCTCGCCTCAATGGCCGGCGGCCGGTACGGCCACGGATGCAAGGCAGTATATTTTCCAGACGACCACATTCCTGCAGACGTGGCTGGCATCCTATGGCACCCGGCCGGGCAACCAGCTTTGTCTGGTCGAGGTCTGGGATATCTCCGGAAATCCGCTGTGCTTTCTGCCGTTCAGCCTCTCGTCCCGTCATGGCGGCCGCGTCCTCACCTTCGTCGACGATGGCGTGGCGGATTACAATGCGCCGATCCTGTTTCCCAACGGCGATGAATGGACCCGGACATCCGCCGAACAGCTGTGGAACAGGATTGCAGAGGCTTTGCCGCCGTTCGACATGGCGATCTTCGACAAAATGCCGGAGCAAATCCGCGACCGCACGAATCCGCTGTTCCTGCTGGCTGAAGACTTGAACGGCGAGTCGTGCCACCTGACAAACCTCAAGCGCAGCTGGCCGGAGGTCGATCAGTCGCAGCCGGGGTCGAAGAACCTGCGGAACCGGCATCGGGCGCTCGAGCGGCTGGGCGAATGCCGGCTGCTGATTGCCGGGACGCCGGAAGAACGCGCCTTTGTTCTGGAGACGCTGCTTGCCCAGAAACAGCGCCGGTTTGAAGAAACGCAGGTGCCGGGTTTCGACAAGGAGCCGGAGAAGCAGAGCTTTTTCACACTGGGAACCGACAATTTTGCCGCAGCAAATGCGCTGCACCTGTCCGCGCTTGTCGTGAACGGCCAGGTTATCGCGGCGATGTGGGCGCTGGTCGAAGGCAGGCACTATTACGGGCTGGTGTTCACGTTTGAATCCGGCGAATGGTCCAAATATTCTCCGGGGCGGGTGCTGCACTATCTGCTGCTGCGCCATTTGCTCGATAGCGGCTATGATTGCCTGGACCTCGGCATCGGCGACGAGCCATGGAAGCTGAACTGCTGCGACGTCACCATCGACCTGAAGAAGATGACGCTTGTCCGCACGGCGCGGGGACGGGTCATCGCAACGCGGTTGCGGGTGATGGAGAGGCTGCGTGCGACGCCCTTGTGGCAGAAACTCAGGCCGCTCAAGTGGAAAGTCTTACGCGCGTTGCGCTAATGCCATAAGAGATACGATAGTGAATACGCCATTGCGGGATGGCGGTGCATGTGTAGCGGTTTCCAGACTGGGGCAGGACTTGATTGATGACCGTTTCGATTATCATGAAAACGCTGAACGAAGAAAAGCGCATCGCAGCGGCGATTGAAAGCGCATTGCAGGCCTTGCCGGGCGGCACGGTCGAAGTCATCGTGGCCGATAGCGGTTCCACCGACCGGACGGTCGAAATCGCCATGCGCTATCCGGTGACCGTGGCGCAGATCGTCAATCCGGCCAGGCCCAGCTGCGGCATCGGCCCGCAATTGGGCTTCCAGTACAGTCATCACGATCTGGTCTGCCTCATGGATGGCGACATGCTGCTCGACAAGGATTTCCTCGGTGCGGCCATTGCATTTCTCGAAGCCAATCCCCGGGTTGCGGGGGTGACGGGACATGTGGTGGAAATGAACGTCGACAATCTCGAATTCACCCGCCGGGTGCGCCGCGTGTCGCCGGAAAGCCGGACAGGATCGATTGACCGCATGAATGGCGGCGGCCTTTACCGCCGCGCAGCCATCGCCGAGGCCGGCTATTTCTCCGACCGCAATCTGCACGGCTATGAGGAATTCGACCTGGGCGTGCGCCTGCGGTCGCTCGGATGGGAGCTGCACCGGCTTGACCGCCGTTTCGTCGCGCATTTCGGCCACTCCATCAACGCCTACACCTTGCTGGTGCGGCGCTGGCGGTCGAAATATCTGCGGGGCGTCGGCGAATTGCTGCGTGCCGCGCTTGGCCGCCCGCATTGGAACAAGCTGGTGCACGAGCTGCCGGAACTTCGCCTGTGGGCCGGGGTCTATCTGTGGTGGCTGGCGATGATCGGGCTTCTGGCTTTCCTGCCCGACAAGAAGATGGCCCTATTGATCGATGCCGCATTGATCGTTCTCGTCGTTGCCGCGATGAGCCTGAAGCAGCGCAGTCTGTCGCTGGGCGTCTATGCCGTCGTGGCATGGTGTTTTCATGCCGCCGCCCTGCCGCTCGGCTTTTTCCATCCCCGCCGCCAGCCGGATGACTGGATCGAGAGTAAGGTCGTCTCCAAGGACCACTAGGCTGCCCTCAAAGACACAGGAATGCACCGCATCATGCTGAGACTGGCTGCCCTTGCTCTCGCTTTCCTGCTGGTTACCGGGGCGTCCCGGGCGGGTGATATCTGGTCGCCGGTCCGCGAGGTGTCGCTCGAGCTGCAAAGCGGCAGTCCTCTCGATTTTTCCACGCTGCTGCCCAATCCGCCGATCAGCGAGCAGAGCCGGATCGTCATCAATGGAGACGGCCGGCTGGCCCGTGCGGATGCGGAGACGAGCCCCGTGCGGTTCCTGTGCGCATCGCTGGGCTGGAGCCCGGCCTCCGGCGGCTTTCCCGACCATGACGGGGCTGACCGCTATGCCCGCCAACTGAAAATGCATGGCTACAACATCGCGCGTTTTCATTTTGTCGATGCGGCGCTGATGTTCGGCCGTGCCGCCGATTTCGATTTCGATCCGGAAACCATGGACCGTTTCCGCTATCTGATGGCGGCGTTGAAGCGCAACGGCATTTACTGGATGATGGACGGTCTGAGTTCCACCCGCGGCGCCTATGGCGGATATGACGATCGCTGGAATCTCACCGGCGACATGAAGCTCGAGGTGCAGATCGATGAAAAGACTTTTCAGCACTGGCTGAAATTCCAGCAGCTGGTGCTGGCAACGGTCAATCCCTATACGGGAATCGCGCCGATCCGCGATCCGGCTCTGGTGGCGATCATCCCATTCAACGAAAACAGCATCGAGTTTGACAGCATCCTGCATCAACGCGATGGCCAGCCACAATATTCGCGGCTTCTACAACCTCCATTCAATGCCTGGTTGCAAAAACGGTATGCTTCGACGGCCGCGCTTTCCCGTGCATGGGGCGCGGTCGAGGCTGGCGAGCGGCTGGAGGACGCAACGGTCGGGTTGCCGGCCAATCGTTATGAAAAGACGCCGCGCATGCGCGACCTGCAGGCCTTCTTCGTCGATGTGGAAACGCGTTCCGCCGAACGCATGACGGCAGCGCTGCGCGATCTCGGCTACCGGGGCGTGGTGGCGCCCTACAACAACTGGCCGAGTGTCCAGACAAGCCTGACACGGGCGGGGCAGCAGGCGGTGTCGATGAACACCTATCAGGATTGGGTCGGGGGCTACGAGCCGGGCAGTTCGCTCGGTCAGAAGAGCTCGATCGCCGACGGGGCGGCTTACATGCGGATGATGGCGGCGGCGCGCTGGCTGAACCGCCCCTTTATCGTCACGGAATATGATCACCTCTTCTGGAGCCATTATCGTTACGAGGCCGGCATTGTCATGCCTGCCTACGCGGCATTGCAGAACTGGGACGTGCTGTGCCGCCATGGGCATGGCCCCATCGTGCTGGCCTATGGCGAGGATTTTGCCCATAAACGCCAGATGCTGCCCTATGCCATTGCGCTCGATCCGGTTGCGCGTGCGGGCGAAACGCTGGCGGCCCTGCTGTTCAGGCGCGGCGATGTGCAGGGCTCGCCCGTTTCCATCCCCTTCCGCATCCGGGGAATGGAGGATTTGACGCAGAACATGTATGAGCGGGAACCCGATGCATTGACGACGCTCGCCCTGCTTGCGGCAATCGGGTTGCAGAAGGATGCGCCATCGGCACCAGCCCACGGTCTGGTAGCGGCATCGCCCCTCGATCCCGCGTCCGGCGGCAAACTCATCGCCACGATGCGCGACAGCAGGCTGCTTGCGCCCGAAAACAGCACGGACGCCGGCAAGGGCATTTTTGAGAGCGACACGAATGAGATCAGCCTGGACCAGAACAAGCTGCGCATGACGGTGAAAACCGGGCGAACCGAAGCCATTGCCTTCGCCGACCTTGCCGATACGGTCACGCTTGCCAACCTGACCGTCGGCAATGCCACGGGCAAGGGCCTGTTTGCCGTTTCAGCGCTGGATGACCGGCCGGTCGGCACCAGCCGCCGCCTGCTACTCATCTACGCGACCGATGCCCAGAACACCGCCATGCGCTTTTCGGATGGGGAAGAACGGGTTATCGCCGATTTCGGCCGCCTCCCCGCCCGCATCAAGGTGGGAAGCGTCGATTTCTCCCTGCCCGGGAAAGGACGCTGGACCGTCTCGCCGGTGGGGCTGGATGGCAGGGTGCGGCCTGCGATTGCCCGGGGAAGCGGCGCTGTTGCAACGCGGCTTTCCAACGACGGACCCGAGGGACCCACCACCTATTTCCTTATTGAACGGCAAGAGTTCTAGAAGAAGTCCGATACGAGCCGGCTCCACGATTCACCGGCCAGTCCGCCAATATACATGTCGTTGCGGTCGATGGCGTTGAGGACGCCGGCATGACGCGTGCTGACGCAGGTATGGGCGCGATGCTTGTAATACATTGCCCTTTGCCGGGTTAAAGCGTCGAGTTGCCGGGGCTGCACGTGACCGCGGGCCGCCACAAGCCCGGCCTGTTCCAGATGATACATCATCTGGTTGATCACGAGCGCATCCTTGCCCTTCTGGGAAAATATGTTCATCACCTGGGCAATCATTCCGGGGCGTCCGAAATAGACAAAGCAGCCGATCAGCTCGGCGTTCTGATCCCAGACCGAGCGGATGTTCAGATCTCCCAGGCTTGCATTCAGTCTGGCGACATCCAGAATCCAGTTCAGCTCCGGCCCCGACCAGACAGGACGGACCGGATAGTCGGAGAGAAAGTCCTGGACGGTTGCCACGAACAGTTCCGGCGCCATGTCCTCGTCATGCATTCCCGCGCCCGGCTCGACATGCAGCCCCGGTATCATCCGTCTGATGATATGGTCGACCGGCCGTGCTATCGGCAGCCGGGCAGCATGGCGGCCAAGGGTTGACCGGCTGGCCGCCGACCGGGCAAAAAAACCGGCCGGCTGGAAAACCCGGCACCAGCCCAGCCCATGGACCGGCAACAGGGCGGCACGTGCCACCTTGAACGCCCCGGCGCTGGCGGGGGAGGCGCTGTCGGTGAAACAGAGATCCTGATTGCGCGGCCGCATGGTCAGCGCGAGCTCGGCCGCGCCATGGCAGGGCATGTCGGGGTCCGTCATGAAAGCGCAGAGAAGACGCGCCGTTATGATCCCGCCGTCGACCATGTATTGCATCGGCACGGCCGAAACGACGCTGCTGATATGCCCTGCCGAAGTCTCGTGAACGATGCTGCCATATTGCTGCTGGTAGATCGGGCTGCCGAAAAACAGCTGTTGGAAATAATCGTTGAAGGCGTTGCTTGAATTGCTGGCTCGGTTGCGGAACGTTTTATAGAATAGGCGTCCGACCTGAGGAATATCGTCCACAGTCATCGGACGTATCTGTCTTCCCCGTTTCATCCCCATCCCCATGCAGACGTATATCCCGACTAACAGTCTGCACTATCTCGATGTTCGAAGCATATAGTCAATGCAACCATAGCGCGATTCTTCAATTCTGATGGCAAGATGTTCTACGTGGTAAACGATCTTTCCTGTGCAGCGACACGGCTGTTGCGCGCCAGACGAAGCAGAACCAGCCATGCGGCGATCATGATGGCGATTTCGATGACATATATCGAGACGAATGTTCCGAGCGGCGGTGCGACCCAGGTGGCCCAGGCAATCAGTCCCGCGCCAACCGCATTGGCGGTGTTGAGAATTGCCGCCCGGGGACCATGATATCCCGCCGCCCCAAGCGCATCGATTGCCACCGACCAGATGGCAAGAAAGACCACCGTTCCGCTCAAAATCCGGCAGAACGAGACCAATGACACATATTCGCGGCCGAAGAGAATGGGCAGGAACGGGGCAATGATGAAGATTGCAAGGGCCGAGCCGATGCCGATCCCCAGGGCGGCCAGCAATATCTTCTTGGTTCGCCCGATCGCGTTGTGAATGCCATCGATGCTCAGGCGGGCTAGGCCCGGATAAACCAGCCGGTTCATGGCATCGATGGAGAGATAGCTGCTGTCAACGATACGGCGCACGACGCCATAGCTGCCGACGACCTCGGGATTGGCCATGATGCCGAGCATGAGAAGATCGACGTTCTGGCGGATGGCGCGGAAGATGAAGGGGGTTGCAAACAGAATGCCGAGGCGGATTTCCTCGCGCACGATCCGGTATTGCGGCCGGCCCAGTTTGCGCAATGACCACATATAGACGATCAGGACCAGCACATGGGCGGCGAACTGCCATATGACCCAGTCAACCAGGCTGGTCACGCCGAAAACCAGACAGGCAAGCGCCGCCGCCGCCGTCCGGGCAAAGGCAAAGCCGACGACGGAGCGGTTGGCCGCGGGAAACTGCGAATGACCGATAAAAATCTGTTCGGTCAGCAGAATGATGCGGACCAGGATGATGTTGGTGATGAGGATCAGCAGGATTGCGATGACATTCTCGACGGGATCGGGCGAAAGCTTCATCCAGAAGGGCAGAATGGCGATGCCGAGCAGCACCAGCACGACGCCGCTCGTCAGGGTCAAGATGAGGTTGTGCCCCATCATGACGGGGTACATGGCATGGTCGCGGGCGACGCGCCGCACCAGGCATTCCGAGGCGCCGAGGCCGCACAGATGCACGGCGATGCTGGTCACCGCCGTTACGGAAACGAAGACGCCGAATTCGACGGCGCCAAAGGAGCGGGCAAGAATGGCGAACGTCACCAGCTGCGCCGCATTGGCGATCAGCAGGCTGCCGCTCGACGCCGCATAGGACATGATCATCGGCAAGAGTCGCGGCAGTCCAGCGATGATTTCCGCAGCACTCAACTTCTTCATGTTCTACGACCTGGGCGGAGGGCTGGCATTTTCATCTTTATTGTTCAGCAGGCCAAAGGGAGATAGCCATTTATTAACCAAAATTTGCAATCTATCGTTTAGATATACATTACCGTTAAACCGTTACGGTTTGATTGATGCTTACAGAGTATTGTTGAATGTACAAACTGCGTGACGCGACGGGCAAACTGCAGCCGGCAGCTCCTATCAAGGGACCTGTCGTCGAGCCTCCTGTGCGTGACGAGCGGAAACCGGCCCAGGCCGCCGCCTTTTCCCTGCCGCACATCGATGTGAGTTCGCTGATTTCCTGGCTGCTTGCCCGCTGGTATTGGGTTTTGATCGGGGCCGTCGTTGGCGCGTTGATCGGCATCGGTTACGGGATGGGCGCGAAGCCGCGTTATACCGTCTATACGGACCTGCTCGTGCCGCCGGCCAATCTCCAGGTCCTGCCGAACGACATCTATGTGCAGAACCAGCAGGGCGACACGCAGCTGCTCGACGTCGAAAGCAAAATGCTGGTGCTGACCTCCGGCAATGTGCTGCGGCGCGTCGTCAGTGAGCTTGGCCTTGCCAGCGATCCGGAGTTTGTCGGCACGGATGGGCCGGGCTTCAGTCTCGGTTCATTGTTCGGCAGCAAGCCGGCGGTCGCCGACAAAACGCTGGCGGCCATGCGCAGCCTGTCCGAGAGAATAACCGCACGCCGCCAGGAGCGCTCCTACATGGTGACCATCGCGGCCTGGGCCAACAATCCCGATACGGCGGTACGCATTGCCAATGCATTGGCCAAGGCCTTCCAGGAGGAAGTCGCCCAGGCGGAGGCGGATGGAGCCGGACGCGCTGCCTCGGCCCTGACCGACCGCCTGGCGGAGCTGAAACAGGGCGCTTCCGATGCGGAGGCCAAGGTGGCTGAATTCAAGCGCGATCATGGTCTCCAGACCAGCGCCGGTGAGCTGATCAGTTCGCAGTCCATGGCGCAGATCAACGTGAAGCTGGTGGATGCCAATGCCCGGCTGGTCGAAGCACAGTCGCGCTACAACGAGCTGACAGCCTCGACACCCAATCAGACGAGCCCGTCGGCGACATTGCAGTCGCCCACGCTCGCCAGCCTGCGCGCCCAATATGCGACGGTCAAGCAGACGGTCGATTCCATGTCGATCACCTACGGGCCGCGTTATCCCGGACTGATCCGCGCGAGATCGCAGCTCGGCGGCCTGGAACAGCAGATATCGCAGGAAACCGGGCGCATCCTGCGGGCGGCGCAGGTCGATCTGGACCAGGCGAAATCCGTGGTCGATGCGCTCAAGCAGCAGGCGGCAAGCGCGCGCTCCTCCGTTTCCATGGACAATGATGCACAGGTGCGGCTGAACGATCTGGAACGCGACATGGCGACGAAAATCGCCATCTACCAGACCTTCCTGACGCGCGCCGGTGAAACGACGGAGCGCCAGCAACTCAACAGCACCAATATCCGGGTGATCTCGTCCGCAATACCGCCCCTGCGCCGCAGCTGGCCGCCGCGCACGGCGTTGCTTGCCGCCGGCGGAACATTTGCCGGATTGGGCCTGGGCGCCTGCCTTGCCATCGCCACCGGCCTGCTTGGGGTCATGCGCGCCGAGCGCAAGGCGAAGAACAGTTAAGCAGGATACGTTCTTTTATGGGAACAATCGAAACCAGAACTGCGCCCACGACCTCCGCAGCGGGTGGTATCGGCGCATTGCTGTTTGTGGCGATTTTCCTGTTTTTCTGGATCACCACCACACCCTATGTCGATCTGACGGGCGCGGCTTCGGTCGATCCGAGCGCTGGAAACTCCAACGTGGTCAATCAGCTTGTCACGCTGGTTCTCTCGGCAGGATTGATCGCCTTCGGGTTGAGCAGCCCCCTGCGCCGGACGATCATGCAGCCGCGCGGGCTGCTCGTCCTGCTGTTCGCCTGGTTCATTCTGGTCTCCGCACTGTCTGCGCATCCCGATATCGCCCTCAAACGCATCGTCCTTGCCATTCTGGTTTGCGTGAACGCCAGTGTCTTCCTGCTGCTGCCGCAGTCCGACCGGCATTTTGGCAAGCTGCTTGGCCTGGCGACGCTCATCATGCTGGGCTTTGCCTATTTTGGCGTGATCGCCCTTCCCACACGGGCCATTCACCAGGCATCGGAAATCCGCGAGCCGATGAATGCGGGTTTCTGGCGTGGTCAATTTCCCCACAAGAACGTCGCGGCGGCCGTCATGGTGATGGCAGTGTTCTTCGGACTGTTCGTCCATAGCGCAGGCCAGAGACTGGCTGGTATCGCCATCATTGTCCTCTCGGTGGTGTTTCTGCTGCACACCGGCGGCAAGACATCCACCGCCGCATTGCCGGGTGTTCTCATCCTTGCCTGGATATTCGAGCGCTGGAAGCGGACGCGGGCGCTGATCGGCATTGCCGGGATTGCAATGTTCAACATTCTTGCCGTGGGATCGGCGGTGTTCGAACCGATACGATCCCTCATCACTGCCGCCGGCATCGATGCCACCTTTACCAACCGGACGGACATCTGGCGTTTCGCCTTTTCCGCCATCGCCCAAAAGCCCTTTACTGGCTATGGATTCCAGTCATTCTGGCAAACCGAGGAGCTGGTCTACAGCGGCGGCAATGTCGAGACGTGGGCCGTTGCCGCCTATAACGGCCATAACGGCTATCTCGACACGCTTTTGACAACCGGGATACCGGGACTGGTTCTCACGCTTATATGGTTGCTTTTTCTGCCGCTGCGCGACATAGGCAGGGCGGATAAAGCCGCCAACAATCCCGCCCTCACACGGCTTTTTGTTCGCGTCTGGCTGTACGGGATCTACACAGCCTGCGTGGAAAGCATGTTCTTCCAGAGCGGCAGCCCGTTATGGTTCGCATTCCTGTTCGCCGTGTTCGGCCTGCGCCTGCAAGCAAATGCCAGCATTGTCAGCCCAACACCTTCACAAGGTAGATTGACGGTCGCCCATGCCTGACATTCTGAAAAAACTGGACTACTGGTCGGACCGCATCACCGACAGGCTGATGCGCCGGATGCCCGGACCGCGCCTTAACATACCCGTATCGCGACCGGTCGTGTCCTTCACCTTCGATGACGTGCCCGATACGGCGCTGACCAACGGTGCACGCATACTCGAGGACCATGGCGTCCATGGCACGTTCTATATCGCCGGGTCGCTGGAAGGACAGATTGAACCCGGGCGCACGCTGATTTCCCGCGAGGGATGCCGGGCCCTGGCGCAGCAGGGGCATGAGATCGGCTGCCATACGTTTTCCCACACGAAGGTGTCTCACATGGGCAACCGGCGGCTTGCCGCGGACCTGCAGCGGAACAAGGCCTATCTCGACAGTGTTGCACCGCAGGAGCGCCGCCGCAATTTCGCCTATCCCTACAATGCCGGTTCGTTCTGGGGGCGCGGCATTTTCGGCAGCCGTTTCGAAACCTGCCGTGCCGGCGGCGAACGCATCAATCGCGGCGCCGTCAATCCGGCCTTTCTCTGGGGCGTGGAAATCCGCCAGCCGGAAAGCCATGCGCGCGGCCTGACCCATTGGATCGATCGTCTGATCGCGGAGCCCGGCTGGCTTATCTTTTTCACCCACGATATCGCGCCGCAGCCGACGGATTTCGGGTGCACGGCGGAGACGTTCGAACGCCTCGTCGCCCATACGCTGGCGCTGGGATGCACGGTCCTGCCGGTGCGGGATGCGCTGGAACAATTCAGCGCTGGGAGGCATCCGTCGTGAACGCCTCCACCCCGTCGAAGCGCCTGCTCGCGATCAACAATTATTTCTATCGGCGCGGCGGCGCCGAAGCCATATTCCTCGAGCACATGCAGCTCTTTTCCGAGATCGGCTGGGAGGTCATTCCCTTTGCCATGCAGCATCCGGACAATGATGCCTCTGCCTGGTCGGAGCATTTTGTCTCTGAAATCGAGTATGGGCGGGAAAGCAGCCTTTTGACCAAAGTCGCCCAGGCCGGCAAGATCATCTACTCCTTCGAAGCGCAGCGCAGCATCGAAGCGCTGATCGAGCAGGCCCGGCCCGATATCGCCCACGCGCACAATGTCTATCATCACCTCTCGCCCTCGATCTTTGCCACGCTGAAAAAGGCAGGCATTCCGACCGTGATGACGGTGCATGACCTGAAGCTGGCCTGTCCCGCCTACAAGATGCTGGTTGACGGCCATGTCTGCGAGGAGTGCCGCGGCGGCCGGATCTACAATGTCGTGCGGCACCGCTGCATCAAGGGCTCACTTGTCCTCAGCGGCCTGGTGTTCCTGGAAACCATCGTGCATCGCGGGCTGGGGCTTTACCGGAACAAGGTCGACAGGTTCGTGGTGCCGAGCCGGTTCTACCGCGAGAAGCTGATCGAATGGGGCTGGCCGGCGGAGCAGCTGGTCTACATCCCGAATTTTGTCGATACGCAGGAATTCGCCACCGGCTGGAGCGAAGGCGACTACTTCGTCTTTGCCGGACGTCTCGCGCCGGAGAAGGGGCTGGTTACCCTGATCCGCGCCGCAGCGCTGGCAAAACAGCGGCTGGTGATTGCCGGAACCGGCCCGGACGAGGCCATGCTCAAGGCCCTCGTTGCGGAGCTGGGCGCGGATGTCACGTTTGCCGGATATGTCTCGGGCAGCAATCTGCGCCGCCTGATCGGCGAAGCCAGGGCATTGGTGTTGCCCTCCGAATGGTATGAAAACGCGCCCGTCAGCATATTGGAAGCCTATGCGCTCGGCCGGCCGGTCATTGGCGCGGCCATCGGCGGCATTCCGGAAATGATCCGCGAGGGCGAAACGGGCATGACCGCCATTGCCGGCGATGCGGATGACCTGGCGCGTGCCATCGGCGCCATGGCGGACCTGACCGCCGTCGCCCGTTCGCGCATGGGCATGAATGGCCGCGAGTGGATCGCCCGCGACTTCTCGGCGGCGGCCTATCGCGACCGCATGGTCGATCTCTACGCCACGCTTGGAGTATCCTGATGGCTGACGGACGCGGTGCAGCAAAGCAACCCACGGTGATGATGCTCGGCCTGCGCGGCATCCCCGAGGTGCAGGGCGGCGTGGAAAAACATGTCGAGGAACTCAGCCGGCATTTTGTCGACAGGGGCTGGGATGTCACGGTTCTCGGCCGCAGGCGGTACCTGCTGACGCCCGATCCCTATGCGTGGAAGCGGGTGAAGGTGCATCCGCTGTGGTCGCCCGGTTCGGTGAAATTCGAGGCGATCGCCCATACGGCGCTCGGCGTGCTGTTTGCCGCCTATCATCGTCCGGATATTCTGCACATCCATGCCATCGGCCCGGCGCTGATGACGCCGCTGGCCCGCCTCTTCGGCCTGAAGGTCGTCGTCACCCATCACGGCTATGATTACGACCGGCAGAAATGGGGCGGCCTTGCCAAGCTCATGCTGAAACTGGGCGAGAAGGCCGGCATGCGCTTTGCGCGCGCGCGCATTGCCGTGTCCAACGACATCGCGCGGACGATGGAAAGCCGTTACGGCGTGCCGGTGCAATATGTGCCGAACGGCGTGACGGTCCGCCGGAGCCAGACGGATACGGGCATTCTCGGGAAACTCGGGCTCACGTCGCGGCGCTATATCATGCTGGTTGCACGCATCGTGCCGGAAAAACGCCAGCACGATCTCATCGCGGCATTTGCCAAACTGGCCAATCCCACGGTCAAGCTGGTTCTGGTGGGATCGGCCGAATACATGGCGCATTATTCGCAGGACGTTGAAAAGCTTGCCGCTGATGTTCCCGGTGTGGTTCTCGCGGGCATGCAGACAGGCGACGATCTTTCCATCCTCTATGAGAATGCCGGCCTGTTCGTCCTGCCTTCCAGCCACGAAGGCATGCCGATTGCCTTGCTCGAGGCGATGGGCGCCGGGCTGCCGGTGCTGGCCAGCGACATCACGGCCAATCTTGCAATCGGCCTGCCCGCGCAGGACTATTTCCCGCTTGGCGACATTGAGCAATTGGCCGCGGCGATGCGGTCAAAACTCGCTGTGCCGTTCGATTCCCGCAAAGCGGCGGAGCAGGGCGCTCTTGTGGCAGAACAATATGGCTGGCTGAACATCGCGGACCAGACGCTTGATGTTTACAACACCGTTTTGAAGCGCAAACCACGCTGATCTCTTGGGGAAGAGTGGTGATCCCGACTGGATTCGAACCAGTGGCCTACAGATTAGGAATCTGTCGCTCTATCCTACTGAGCTACGGGACCATGCGGCCAGACATACTGTTTTTCCGCCGCGACGCCAAGCCTGAAGATGCGTGAAATGCACGCATCTTCAGGGGCCACGTCTCAAAATGTCAGGATGCGGCGGGAAGGGCGCTTTCGGCCAACTGCACCCAGTAGCTGATGCCGTGCGGAATGACATCGTCATTGAAATCATAGGCCGGATTGTGCAGCGAGGCGCTCTCGCCATTGCCGATGAACATGAAGGCACCGGGGCGCGCTTCCAGCATATAGGAGAAATCTTCCCCGGCCATCATCGGCGCTACCTCCAGATTGACCGCTTTGCTGCCGGCGACGCTCTGTGCCGTGCGCGCGGCAAATTCCGTCTCCTGGTCGTGATTGAAGGTGACGGGGTAGTTGCGGTCGTAGTCCACCCTGGCGACAGCGCCGAGAGCCATCGCCACACCCTCGGCCACTTCGCGCAGGCGCTTTTCGGCAAAGTCGCGCATTTCGGAGCGCAGGGTGCGCACCGTGCCGGCGAGCTCGGCCTTCTGCGGGATGATATTGTGTGCATCGCCCGCATGGAATTTTGTCACGGACAGAACGACCGAATCCAGCGGATCGGTGCCGCGCGAAACGATGGTCTGCAGCGCGTTGACCAGCTGGGCGCCGATCACGACAGGATCGATCGTGCGGTGCGGCTGGGCCGCATGGCCGCCACGGCCCTCAATGGTGATGTTGAATTCGTCCGTTGCGGCCATGATCGGCCCCTTGCGGATGGCGAACTGGCCGACGGGCAGGCCGGGCGTATTGTGCATGCCGTAGACTTCGGAGATGGCGAAGCGCTCCATCATGCCCTCCTTGACCATCTCGCGGCCGCCGCCGCCGCCTTCCTCCGCCGGCTGGAAGATCACCGCGACCGAGCCCTTGAAGTTGCGCGTTTCGGCAAGATACTGCGCCGCCCCGAGCAGCATGGCCGTATGGCCGTCATGGCCGCAGGCATGCATCTTGCCGGCGTTTTTCGATGCATAGGGCTTGCCGGTGATTTCATTGAGGGGGAGCGCATCCATGTCGGAGCGCAAGCCAACCGTCTGTCCTTCGCCGTGGCGTCCGTGAATGATGCCGACGACGCCGGTCCGGCCGATGCCGGTGGCAACCTCGTCGACGCCGAAGCTCCGCAGCTTGTCCGCGACAAATTTCGCGGTCTCGTGGACATCGAACATCAGTTCCGGATTCTCATGCAGATGGCGGCGCCACCGGGAGACTTCTTCCTGCATTTCGATGGCGCGATTAAGCAAGGGCATGGTGTTGAAACTCCAAACGTGCGGACTACATCTGACAATTCAGTGAACAGTTCAAAGGTGTTTTGCCTTTTGCCTGCCACATAGGATAGATAAGGCCATTGCGACCCGGCGGGAAGCCCGGCAATGAAATCACAAGGCCATTTCCCTGGTTCTTTATACAGACAGGCTGGATATCTGGAATGCGGAAAACTGTAGCACTCTTTCTCTCGGGCTGCGTGGTGTCAACCACCGCGGGCCTGGCAACAGCGGCACTTGCGGGCCCGAACATCACCGTCGATGTCGGTACAGGCGAGGTTTTGTCGCAGGAAGATGCGTTCCAGCGCTGGTATCCGGCGTCCCTCACCAAGCTGGTGACCGCCTATGTGGCCTTCCGCATGATCGAATCGGGGCAGATCACCCTGGACACGCCGATCAAGATGACGGCACGTGCGGCAAAGGAGCCGCCGAGCAAAATGGGCTACAAGCCCGGCGCGCAGCTCACGCTGGATAACGCGTTGAAGATTCTCATGGTCAAATCGGCCAATGATGTGGCGATGGCTGTCGGCGAGACGCTGGGCGGCTCATCGGAAAAATTCGCCGTGCTGATGAATGCTGAAGCCAAGCGTCTGGGCATGTACGGCTCGCATTTCGTCAATCCCAACGGCCTGCATTCGGACGATCATTATACGACGGCGCGCGACCTGGCGATCCTGACGGTGCAGATGCGGCGCGAATTCCCGCAATACATGCACTATTTCGATATTGAGGCGATTGATTCCGGCAACAAGATCCAGGCCAATTTCAATGCACTGATCGGCCGCTTTCAGGGCGCGAACGGCATGAAGACCGGTTTTGTCTGCCCGTCCGGTTTCAATCTGGTCGGCTCGGCCACCCGTGATGGCCGCAATATCATCACCGTGGTTCTGGGTGAGTTGAAACAGCAGGGGCGCGCGACGAAGGCGGCCGAGCTGCTGGCAAAGGGGTTTGAAACGCGCGGAACCGGCAAGACGCTGGAGGCCCTGCAACCCTACGGCCCGGCCACGCGCGATGTTGCCGTCAACATGCGCCCGACCGTTTGCTCCAAGGAGGCTGCCGCCTCCGATAGCTGGGACGGCAAGGACGTCGAAGGGCATATCATCGAGGGTTCGCCCTATATGTACCGGATGGATCATGAACCGCAGGCGGAACTCGTTGCCTTGCTTCCCTCCAAGACCAATGTGAAGGGCAAGGACATGAGCCGCATCCCGATCCCGGTTCCGCGGCCCGACCGTGCATCGATCACCGATGCGGCCAACACGGCAAAAACAGTGAATTAACGCAGCAAGATAGGATGTCATCATGAGTGGCCTCAATGCCCCCATTCCGGTTTCTGTACTCACGGGATTTCTGGGGTCGGGCAAGACCACCTTGCTGAACCGCCTGCTGAAAGATCCGGCGCTGGCCGACACGGCCGTCATCATCAACGAATTCGGCGATGTCGGCATCGACCATCTCCTGGTGGAGACGGCGAGCGAAGGCGTCATCGAGCTTTCCGACGGCTGCCTGTGCTGCACCGTGCGAGGCGAACTCGTCGATACGCTGGCCGACCTGATCGACCGTCTGCAGACGGGCCAGTTGAAGCGGCTCAAGCGGGTTATCATCGAAACGACCGGGCTGGCCGATCCTGCGCCCGTCCTGCATGCGATCATGGGGCATCCGGTGCTCCTGCAGGCATTCAGGGTGGACGGGGTGATCACAACCGTTGATGCCGTCAACGGCATGGCGACGCTCGATGCGCATGAGGAAGCGGTCAAGCAGGCGGCGGTTGCCGACCGCATTGTCGTGACCAAGACCGATATGCCGCAAGCCGCGCAGGGGTTGCCGGCGCTGCGTGCTCGGCTCGCCGCACTCAATCCCGGTGCGGATATCATCGATGTCGGCGATGCGCGCACCGGCTATGCCGCCCTGTTCGAATGCGGTGTCTACAATCCCGAGACGAAAACCATCGACGTGCAGCGCTGGCTGAAGGCGGAAGCCTATCGCGATCGTGAGCATGAGCGTGAAGCGGTTGAGCATCACGCGGATCATCACCATCACGATCATGGGGAGCATCATCACCATGATCACGACCACCACCACCATCATCACGATGTGAACCGCCACGATGCGGCGATACGCTCCTTCTCGCTGACACACGATGCGCCGGTACCGCGCGCCGGTTTCGAGATGTTCCTCGATCTCCTGCGCTCGGCCCATGGCGAGAAACTCCTGCGCATGAAAGGCATCGTGCAGCTGGCCGATGATCCGGAGCGTCCGCTGGTCATCCACGGCGTGCAGCAGATTTTCCATCCGCCGGCGCGGCTTGCCGCATGGCCGGAAGGGCGGCGCGAGACGCGGCTCGTTCTGATCGTGAAGGATCTGCCGGAAAGCTACGTGACCCAGCTGTTCAGCGCCTTCCTCAACGAACCGAAGGTCGATACACCCGATCGCGCAGCGCTGTTCGACAATCCGCTGGCGATCCCGGGACTGAAAGTCTAGGCTTCAGCACGCTGCAGTGGACGTTGTGCGTGGTTCGACAAGCTCACCATGAGGGAAGTGATTTGGCTGCAACGCTAATCGCAAAAGTTGCAGAATAGAGCTCCCTGCGATTCTCCACCTCTCTCATGGTGAGCTTGTCGAACCACGCACTGGTCTTGCTGCAAATCTGCGAATGGTGCGTTAGCCGCGCTCGATGTGAAAGCGGTGGCCGCCCTCGATCGTCACCGTCTCGATCAGCCGGTGGCCGTCGTTCAGGCAGAAATTCGGCATGTCGATGACGGCGAGAGGATCGCTGGTTTCGACCCAGAGACGGCTGCCTCCGGGCATGGTTTCCAGGCGTTTGCGGGTTTTCAGCACCGGCAGCGGGCAGTTCAGACCACGCAGATCGTAGATGTCAGCCGACATGGCAGGCTCTCCGGGCAGGCAAATATACGTGGCTCAATTGCCGATGATTTTCCACCAGGCCTTTTTCGCCGGTTGTTCCGCCACCGTGGCTGTCACGTCCTGTGGTGCCTGGACGGGCGTTGCCGCCGGTGCCGGTACGGGTGCGATTGTCTGGCGTACCGGGGCAACGACATTGGCGGCAACCTGATTGGCGGTGGAAGCCGGTGCCGTGGTTGCGGCCGGGATGGCGGCAACCGTCATGCGGTGCCGTTTGCCGGCCTCGCGCTCGTCGCGGGCCTTGTCGGCGGCGACAGCGGAAGCGAGGCGGACCATGACCTGCGGCTTCAGCGCGGCGTCCTTGTCCTGCGGCGACAGGGATGGCGGCTCCTGGGTGACGCGTTCACCGCGGGCGCGGCGGGCGCTCCATTCGGCGATGATCTTGGCTTCGTTCAGGCCCTGGATGGAACGGCTCGGCGCCTGGATGCTGCTCTTGCCGACCATGGAGGAGAATGCGGCCTCGTAATTGGTCTGATAGCTCTGATAGGCCATCTTCAGCGTTTCAGGCTGCTGCATGGGCGGGCATGTGGCCGTTGCGGCAATCGGTGCATTCGGATCGGTGGTGTTGTTGAAGACATATTTCTTCTCGCACACGTCGACCTTCGGCGGCACCTTGGTGATCTCGAAATGATCGTAGCCTTCCTTCAGGTTTTTCCAGAAGGGATAGTTCGGATCATCCTTGTAGCGCGCCATGTTGGCTGCGGTCATGCGGAACGGAAAGGCCTGGAGCTGGATCGAGTCCTGCCCGCCCTTGAACGCGTCGCGGGCAAAGGCGTAGATTTCCTGGACCTGCGCATCGGTCATCGAATAGCAGCCGGACGACGAGCAGGCGCCGTGCACCATCAGATTGGCGCCGGTGCGGCCGAGCGCCTGGTCGAGCGCGTTGGGAAAGCCGGTATTGAAGGACAGGTAATAGCTGGATTTCGGATTCATCTGCCCGGGGCGCACGGCATAGAAGCCTTCCGGTGCCTGGCGGTCGCCCTCGATGAATTTCGGGCCGAGCTTGCCCGACCATTTGCAGATCTGGTAGCTCGTGACGATATCGTAGCGGCCGTTGTCCTTGCGTTTCCAGACTTCGAGAACGCTCTCTTCCTTGAAGATGCGGACCATGATCGGCGCGGTCATGGTCATGCCCTTGGTCTTCATCAGCTTGACCAGCTTTTCGGACAATTGCTTTTCAGATTTTGGTGCAAGGTCGGACACCGACGCGCCCTGGCAACCCGCCAGAAACAGGGTCAGCAATAACGGAGCAAGGATATGTGTCGGTATTTTCATCTTCGCAGCTGTTACCAGTTCGCTTCGCCGAAATTGTGTGGATTGAAATCCACAACCCCCTATTTGCATCCGGTATAGTTGATAAAGCCTTACTGCAATGAGTCAAATTGCTCAATCATGCAATTGTCACCTGCAATGAAGACAGGGCGGATTTATGGCGAAATACACTGTTTTTCCAAGATGATCCATCCGTTGCAATACGTACTTGCCCTGTAATACGCCATTGACAGGAAGCATTCGCCCTCATCAATTGTTGGTGTCCGGCCCTTGAGCGGCCGCGTTGCGTGCCCGTTTCATCAGCCGTGCAGGGAGGAACAGAATGGCAATTGCACCCTTTTTGACGCTCAAACGCCATCTGAAAGCGCCGCCGCGGCTGGTGTGGGCCGCCTGGACCGATCCCTCGATGATCGTGCGCTGGTGGGGCCCCACGGGGGCCAGAACCCTGAAGGCGGAAGCCGATCCGCGCCTTGGCGGCCGCTATCACATCGTCTTCGTCACCCCCGACGGCGAGCAGCACGATGTCAGCGGTGTCTATTGCGAGGTGCTGGTCAAGCAGCGCCTGGCCTTTACCTGGATGTGGATTACCCTGCCGGACCGGGAGTCGCTGGTAACGCTGGTGCTGGAACGGGTGGATGACGGCACATTGCTGACACTCATCCATGAGAAGTTCTACGACGAGGCGGCGCGGGATCGTCACAGGCAGGGCTGGAGCGGCGCGCTCGACAGTCTTGAGAATTTTATCAATCAACAGGCGGTGGATCATCGTGACTGAACATTCTGCAATCACATTTCGCCCGGCCTCACTGTCCTATCTGCCATTGATGGCGAAATGGCTGATGATGCCGCATATGCGTGACTCCTATCAGCCGGACCCGATAACCCCGCGCGAGGTTGCGGAGGAATATGGGCCATTGTTCACCGGCGAGACGCCGGATATCTGTCACATCGCCTATTATGGCGAGCAGCCTTTCGGTTATCTGCAATGCTACCGCAACGCGGACTATCAGGACGAGCTGCCCGCGCTCGACTATGGCATCAGCGTCGATCTGTTCATTGGCGAGCCGGACTATATCGGGCGCGGCATCGGTTCGCTGATGCTGAGGGAATATCTTGCGCAAATTGCCTTCCCGCATTTCACCGATGAGCGGTTTGCCTATATCACCCACGAGGCGGGCGATCTCGATGCGATCAGGGCATCGGAAGCGGCAGGTTTTCGGCCGGTTGACGAATTTGAAGAAGATGGCGACAGCGTTATTCTTTTCAGGTTCGAACGCAGCAGCAACGACAATAAAAAAGGCGGCGCCTGAGCACCGCCTTTCATGAAATCAGCACAAACGGTGATTAGCCGTTGAGGGCATCCTTCAGAGCCTTTGCAGGCTGGAAGGCAACCTTCTTGGAGGCTGCGATCTTGATCGTTGCGCCAGTTGCAGGGTTACGGCCTTCGCGAGCAGCGCGCGACTGTACCTTGAACTTGCCGAAGCCTGGCAGCGAAACTTCGTCGCCTGCGACGACGGCATCGGTGATGCCCTTAAGAACGCTATCAACAATCGCCTTGGACTGAACCTTTGTAAGACCCTGATCAGCGACGAGCTTCTCGATAAGATCGGACGTATTCATGTTGGCGGTTTCCTCAGTATATTCGTTGATCGAAGGCGTCTGTATGGCATGCGTTGCCGCCCCTGTCATCAGGAATAGGACGCATTTTCGGGGTTTATACCCAGTGTTTACAGGGTTTTTTGCAAAACCGGCTATGATTTTTCAGATCGGAGCCGGATGACGCCTGCAAATTCAGTCCGGTGATTCGGCCTGTGATTCCGCAGGTTCAGGGCTGCCGGTCTGCAGAGCGTCGGGCATCTGCCAGATCGGAGGGTTGCCGATATGGCGCGCCACGTGGTCGATAAAGGCGCGCACCTTGGCCGAGACATGCCGGGTCGGCGGGTAGACCGCATAGATCCTGTAGGGCAGCGGCCTCGCCTCCGGCAGGACCGGGATGAGCGTGCCGCGCCGCAGCGCTTCGGCGGCGATGAACATGGGCAGGAGCACCAGGCCCAGTCCGGCGATGGCCATGTCGCGCATGGCTTCGCCATTGTTGGCCACGATGCGCCCGTGCATGGCAACCGAAATGGGTTCGCCGGGGGCTGCCGGGTTTTCGAACTGCCAGAGCTGGCTGGTGTTGACGTTGGAGTAATCGATGCACGCGTAGGAGCCGAGTTCGCCGAGGTTTTGCGGCAGGCCGTTGGCTGCGGCAAAGGCCGGGCTGCAGCATATGATGCGCTGGTCGGTGCATAGCTTGCGCGCAATCAGGCTGGAATCCCGCAGGATGCCGATGCGGATACCGGCATCGAAGCCGCCTTTGACGAGATCGACCATGCGGTCGTCGAGTTCAACGGCGATTTCGAGATCGGGATATTGCCGGGCGAAATCGGCAATCAGGCGGCTCAGGTAAAACGTGCCGAAGGTCATCGGTGCCGTGATGCGCAAGGTGCCGCGAATGGCACTGTAGCGCTCCCCGACAGTGTCGGCCGCTTCGGTGAGCTCGCGCACGAGCGGCCGGACACGCTCGACAAAGGCGCGGGCATTGTCCGAGGCGAGCAGTTTGCGCGGCGAACGCTGGAACAGTTCCGTACCGAGCGCGGCTTCCAGATCGGTGATGCGCTTGCTGACCACGGATTTCGACAGATTGAGCCGGGCGGCAGTCATGGTTATGCTGCCCGTCTCCATCACGTCGAGAAAAGTTAAGAGATCGTCGAAGCGCCATTTCATGGTTCTCTTATAGAGGACAACAGCGCAACAACAAAGACGGTTCAGGGAAAATCGTTCGGCCCTGTCGAACATGGGTTGCATCGAAGCGGGCTTTATATCGGCGCCCGTAGCGCAGATATTCACCCCAACGGCGCATGGGCGCCAGGCAACATCATTCAGGAGGCTTTCATGTCCCTACAATTGACAGGTATCCATCATCTGACCGCCATCACGGCGAATGCCCCGGAAAACCTGCGTTTCTACACGCAGATCCTCGGTTTGCGGCTCGTCAAGAAGACCGTCAACCAGGACGATACCAGCGCCTATCACCTGTTCTATGCCGATGGCGAGGCAACGCCCGGCACCGACCTGACCTTCTTCGACTGGCCTGTCGGCCCGGAACGGCGCGGCACGCACAGCATTGCGCGCACGGGTCTGCGCGTCGGCAGCAAGGCCAGCCTTGTCTGGTGGAAGGCACGCTTCAACGAACTTGGCGTCAAGTCGGACGAAATCGTCGCAATCGGCGGCCGTGACTCGCTCGATTTCGAGGACGGCGAAGGCCAGCGTTTCCGGTTGATCGATGATGGCGGCGCGGGCCCGTCGCATCCCTGGGACAAGAGCCCGGTTCCGGCCGAACACCAGATCAGAGGCCTTGGCCCGATCACGATCAGCGTGCCTGATATCACCAACACGGAAGCCATTCTCCTGCATGTGATGAACATGCGCCAGACCAGCACCTATCCGTCTCCCGACGGGGCCGGTCATGTCCACGTCTTTTCCATGGGTGAGGGCGGCCCTGCTGCCGAACTGCATGTCGCGGTCCAGCCGGATCTTCCCGTGGCCCGTCAGGGTGCGGGCGCGGTGCATCACGTGGCGTTCCGGGCGCCGGATGTGCAGCAGCTGCACGAATGGACGGAACGGCTGAAGAGTTTCCGCATGCCATCCAGCGGCGAGGTCGAGCGCTACTATTTCCGCTCGCTGTATTTCCGTGAGCCCAATGGCATTCTGTTCGAGATTGCCACGGATGGTCCGGGTTTTACCGTGGATGAGCCGCTGGAAACGCTGGGCGAAGGATTGTCCCTGCCGCCGTTCCTCGAGGGCAAGCGGGCGTCCATCGAAGCAAACCTGAAGCCTCTGGTCTAACCAGAATGAATAAGGCCCGACGCGCAAGCGTCGGGCCTTCCTGCATTTCAGGCCTCTTGATCAAGATTGGCGGCAATCCATTGCTTGATGGCTTCAATGTCGTGCTGGCCGGTTTCATGCCCGGCATGGACACGCTGGACAGTAAGGTCCGCTCCGGCCTGCCGCAACAGCGCTTCGAGATCGGGCGTCCTGGCGCCGAACAGGTCGTGGTCGCCATTGACCATCAGAATTTTCACATGGCTCAAATCCGCGTGCGATGTCTCCTCAAGAACATTCATCGCGCGCAGGAGAATTGCATTCCTGACAAGGCCGGGATGCAGCAGCATGGTTGCCACCAGCATGTTGGCGCCGTTGGAATAACCCAGAAACACCGTGCGTTGGAGATCGAGACGATAGGCCTCGGCGGCCCCTTCGATGAAGGCCGCCAGTGCTTCGGCCTCCGAACGGATATCCTGCTGATCGAAACTCAGGGGGCCGAAGCGGCGGAACCAGCGGCCGATGCCCTCTTCATTGCTGCGCCCGCGTAAGCCAATGAGGGTGGCGTGCGGCGCGGCATTGGCGGCAAGGGGCAGCAACGTGGTCTCATTGCCGTCGGAGCCATGCAAAAGCACAAGCGTCAGGCCATCGGTGTGGTCGGGCGTATAGACGCGGTGCACGAAAGGCAGCTCGCGGTAGAGGAACCGCTCCTCGCCGGGCAGGCCGAACTGCGGCAGCATCACTTTGAGATTGGCGGCCTCTTCGGCAAAATGCGGCGGAATGAACAGTTGCGTGCCGAGCGTTTCCAGCGGTTCGTCCACAAGCATGCCGGGACCGTCGGTCGCCATCTCGAACAGCGTGCCGCCGGGCTCGCGCACATAGATCGAGTGAAAATACTTGCGGTCATGCATGGCGGTCGCGTCCGACCCATCCGTGATCAGGCTGTTGTATGTCTCCTGGACATGGGCAATATCGGGCGCGCGGAAGGCGATGTGATCGACCGTGCCGGTGCCGGGCGCCGAACTCCAGAAGCCGCTGGCATCGCGCACATCGACGCAATCGCCGGTATCCGAAACCATCCGCACAATCGTGTCGGTGCGCTCGCCGGCGTGAAAGCCGAAATAGGTTTCGAGAAAGGCGCAGGTGGCCTGCGGCTGTTCGGTGAGGACAGTGGCGCCGCGGATGCGCCGGATGGCGTCTGCCGCGGCAATACCCCGGACGGTCCACGGCGCGGTGCCCGTTACGCCTGATGTTCCGACGAGTTTCACGATCACGCCGTCGGGATCTTTCAGCCGCAAGACCGTTTCGCCGAACTCCTGTGCAGGGCCGGTGACGGCAATGTTGTGCTGGAGTGCGCGGGTCAGCCAGAAGCCGATGGCATCCGGGGCGATGGCAAGCGCAATTTCGCTCGGCTGGCCGTAACCCACTCGGCCGAGCGACCCGTCTTCCCAGACGAGAAAGGTGATCAATGAACCGGGGGTTGCCGATGTGTCGCCGTAGAAGAGGTGAAGCTGGGTTGCGTCTTCATAACCGCCGGTGCGCTTGACGAGGCGAAGGCCGAGAAAACCGGCATAGAAGTCCACATTCGCCTGAACGCTGCGGGTGATCAGGGTGATGTGGTGGATGCCGCTTGTCATGAAGTTCCTCCGCCTGTGGATCATGCGACCAATATGCGGCGATCAATACGGGGAAAGCCAGCGGGCGGCAATCAGGCAGGGCCTGAAAAAACAACACCCACCGCGGGAGGAGGTGCGGTGGGTGCTATTTGTAAGGCCGGCTGGGAGGAGGAGTGCCGGCCTTTGAACGTTCGGAACCTGGGAGGAGGTCATCCCGAACGTTAACTTTGAATTCGATTAGCGCGCAGCTGCGGCCTTCTTGGCAACGAAGGCGATATCGCCACGGGAGATGCCGAGGTCGTTCAGTTCACGTGCGGACAGGCGGTTCAGTTCCGTGACGGTGTCACGATAACGGCGCCAGTTGTTGTAAGAGCGGATCAGGTTCATTTCACTCACCTTGGTAACTTATTGTTTGTTGGATCATTTCTTGATCGTGACCTGCATATAGTCGATGCCCGGCGAAACTTGCAGTGACAAGAATGCATAGCTGCTTTGCAGGAAGTGCGGAGTGGATGGCCAAATTGGGGCGGGTCGAATCACGTCAATCATGACGGTCCGGAAGAGGTGCAGAAACCCGCTTTGCTTCTTGCCGCGGCAGCCGGCCCGTCCGGTTATCGCTGCCCGTGACTGCGGACCTTTTGAACGACCCTTCGCAGCGGCTGCGTCATCCGCCACGAGGTGCTCGATCGGATGGCGGTCAGTTCCTCCTGCAGCCGCAGAATAATCTGCGCCTGTTCCCGGGACATTTGCTCCAGTGCGCTGTGGTCCGGATTGTGCCTGTCCATGGCTGCGGCATGAAGAAGCCGCATCTTCTTGATCTCGCGCCGCAGGGCAATGTTGTCGAGCTGCTCCAGCGACGGAAAGTCATCCGATGCCGCCGCCGGGAGTTTTGGCAGGGTTTGCACGGCAATTTCCGATTCCACCCGCACTTTTTCAGGATCTATCAGGCTCTTGTGCAGCGGCAGGATGGATTCGAGGCTCGCCGACGGGGGCAGGCATCCCCGGAGCGTGGAAAAGAGATATTCGGGGTCCTGGGTGAAACGCGGAAAGGCGATGAGATAAATCGGTATTCCCGCCCGCGTCAGGCGCTCGACAAGGTGGTGGAATCCCACGGCCAGCAGCCGGGCCTGATCGACGGGATCGAGCGCATACACCGCGCCTCCGGGCGTTTCTCCCCAGTGGTCCCAGGTCCGTGCCTCGTCGGCCATCCATTCCTGGGTGTGATGGAGTCTCTGCAGTTCGAGAATGATCCGGCTGCTTGCCGCTTCCGCCAGATTGCGTATGGGAATGATGACGCCGTCAATCGTAATGTCGGTGCGCTTGAGCACCTCGTCGATGAACTGGTACAGCCAGGGGGATTTGACGACGTAGGGAAGGTTCGCGCCGCCATGGAGGACAAGATCCTCCAAACCGGCATTGGCGTCCTCTATCAGATGGGTCTGTCCGTTGGATCTGGTGATGTGTGTGGTCAGTCCCAGGGCATCGAGATATCGGACGAGAAGGCTCGTTCCGGCCCGGCCTGTACCCGCGATGAGGAGATGATTTGCCATGCGTGTCTCGTATTATCTGGCAAACAGATACACCCGGCCTTGGGCGGAAAACAGTTACAAGTTGTTAAGTTTGTTGATCGCGAAAAAGCCCGTTTTCTGGGCATGGGGACGCCGCCTGCGGGCAGACTTTTCGGTGCCGCGGCGGGGACGGCAAATCGAAATCCCCGATTGAACCGGTATTGAGCATGGCCTTGCTGTCGGTTCGCCGGGGCTTGGGCCAAGATCGGGCTCCTGATCCCCACGCGAGAACGAAGCCGTGTACGACGAGTATGACGACAAACAACACCTGCATTACACGACACCGGTCTGGGTGCATCTGCTGGCCTTTGGCGTCGTGGTGGGGATTGCCGTGCTGATCTGCGAATTTTGCCAATCCCTGGCCTAGAATCAGGATTGCCGCGTCATCGGCCAATGCCGGTCGCGCTAACAGCGATATCGATTTTCGTCGGGAAGGAATGGCGCGCCCGAAAGGATTCGAACCTCTGACCCCCAGATTCGTAGTCTGGTGCTCTATCCAGCTGAGCTACGGGCGCGTGCCACACTTGCGCGTTCGTCTGCGCAGGCCGGTTCGTAATCGGTTGGGCTGTGAATTGCAAGCAGCTTTGGCAAAAAAACCGCAACAATTTTTTGCCGGAACGTCGCACCCCGGTTTATTCGGCGGCTTAGCGCCTTTCCGGCCGTGTGCACCCGCGTCTTTCCGGCAGAAAAGAAAAGGCCCGGAGAATGTCCGGGCCTTTGTGCAGGTCTTAAAGGTTGCGCCCGATGGCGAGGAACTTGTCGCGCCGGTCTTTCCTGAGCGCTTCGCCGTCCATCAATGCCATGGATTTCAGGGCAACGTTGATGATGTTGCCCGTCGCCTCGATCACCGCATCCTTGCCGCGATGGGCGCCGCCCGTGGGTTCGGGAATGATGCCGTCGATGATTTTCAGCTCGTACAGGTCCTGTGCCGTGATGCGCATGTTGGTTGCTGCATCCTTGGCGCGGGTGGAATCGTGCCAGAGGATCGATGCCGCGCCTTCCGGCGAGATCACCGAATAAATTGCATGTTCGAGCATGTAGACCCGATTCGCCGTGGCAATGGCGATGGCGCCGCCGGAGCCGCCTTCGCCGATGATGACGGAAACCATCGGCACTTTCAGGTTCAGCGATGCCGCGGTGGACCGGGCAATGGCTTCCGCCTGTCCGCGCTCTTCCGCGGCGATGCCCGGAAAGGCGCCGGCCGTATCGACGAGCGTGATGACCGGAAGGCTGAAGCGGTCGGCCAGGCCCATGACGCGCACGGCCTTGCGGTAGCCTTCGGGCATGGCCATGCCGAAATTGTGCTTGAGGCGGGACTTCGTGTCGTTGCCCTTTTCCTGGCCGATCACGGCGACGGCCTGGCCGTTGAAACGGGCAAGACCGGCCTGGATGGCCTCGTCTTCGGCAAAGTTGCGGTCACCGGCGAGCGGCGTGAAGTCCGTGAACAGCTTGCCGATGTAGTCGACGCAATGCGGACGGTCGGGATGGCGGGCGATCTGCGCCTTCTGCCAGGGGGTCAGCTTGCGGTAGAGATCGCGCAAAGCCTCGGCCGACCGCTTTTCCAGGCGGGCAATCTCGTCATTGGTGTCGAGTGCGCCGCCTTCTTCCGCAAGCTTCTTCAGTTCGAGAATCTTGCCATCGAGATCAGCAACCGGCTTTTCGAAATCGAGATAGTTGTACATGGACGACGTGTCTGCCTGCATAACGGTGGATTTTTCACGACCTAACTGGCTGTTGCGGACGCTCATGTCAAGGAAGCATGGCCGACAAGGCGCGTTCGCGGCGCCAGTTATAGGGATAATTCCGGCGAAGGTGTGGTGGAAACCCGTGGATAAGGACGAAGTTCAAGGCCTTGACTGCGTGGCGTGCCTGGCGGAAGAGCCGCCGCGGGCGCCGCTCATGCATCCGGCTTCCTGGTCGACGCCGGCTTCGGTGCCGGTCTTGCCCGCTTGGCGGGTTTTGGGCGCTGCCAGCCGATCCAGGCGCCTTCGCCGTCGTAATAGTGAAAGCCCTGCGATGCATTGTGCAGGCCCTTGCGCAGCTCGTCGATGTCGAGACCGGGCATGTTCTGCAGAAGGGCGGGCGGAAGATGGTCGATGTTCAGCCAGTCCGCATGGAAATAGATGTGTTCGGGAGCCTTTTCGTTGTCAACGATGATGAACCATTCGCTCTCCATGTAGTCGCCGAACCAGGGGTCGGGAAACATGGCCTGTTTGAAGGAGAAGCCGAAACCGTCGATCTCGTCCCAATCCCAGTGTTCCCGCCAGCCCATGGAGCGGATCAGCTGGCTGGACCGCGTGAACCCGGTTTCGTCGAAGCGCATCACTTCGCTATCGGCTTCGACAGGCGCCGGTTCCGGTCTCGAAAACAGCTTTTTCAACAGCCGCCACATTGAGAGTCCCGCCAAGTCTATGGTCCCGCCTGTTTCGCGGGGGAATGGGTTCAGTCTGCCAGAGGGTGGTGCTCCGTGACAAGGCGGTGCAACCGCTCCTCCATGACATGGGTATAAATCTGGGTCGTTGAAATATCCGAATGACCCAGCAATTGTTGGACCGCCCGCAGGTCCGCGCCATTCTGCAGGAGATGGCTGGCGAAGGCATGCCGTAACACGTGCGGCGAGATTGCTGAAGTCACAAGTCCGGCACGGGCGGCCAGCCCCTTCAATTCGCGGGCGAAAACCTGCCGCGCCAGAAAGCCGCTTTCGGAGATGGCCGGGAACAGCCAGGGATTGCCGGCAAGGTTCGGCAGGGCATCGCGCACGGCGAGATATGTGGTCATTGCCGTGCGGGCCTTGCCGGAGAGCGGGACCATGCGGTCCTTCGAGCCCTTGCCGCGCACCATCAGAAAGCGGTGATCGGACCGGGCAACCGTCACCGGCAGCCCGACCAGCTCGGAAACGCGCAAGCCCGTCGCATAGAGAATTTCCAGCAGCGCATGCAGGCGCAGGGCGCGCAGATGATCGCCCGCCGGGGCCGCCGCGTCCAGGGTTTCCAGTTCGGCCCGCGCCAGCAGTTTCTCAACATCCGCCTCGCTGAGGATTTTTGGCAGCGAACGGTCCTTCCTTGGCGCGTCCAGCGTGCCCGTCGGGTCATCGGTGCGGATATTTTCCGTATAGAGAAAGCGGAAGAACTGGCGCAGGGCTGAGAGCCGCCGTGCCTGCGATGTCGCGGCATAGCCGCGTCCGGCGATATCGTCGAGATAGGCGCGGATTGTTGCGGGCTCCGCCATGGTCAGCTGCATGCCGGCGGCGCCGGCGAAAGCCGCCGCGTCCTCCAGGTCGCGGCGATAGGACTCGAGCGTGTTCTGCGCCGCGCCGCGTTCGGCGCTCATCATCTCAAGAAATGTTTCTATCGCTGCTGCTGCACGCATGGCTCTACTTTGGATTGCCGGGTTTGATATTGAGCTTTTCGGCGGGAATGCGGATGGTTAGTTCCGTCTGCGTCGGATGCACGAAGGTCACCAGCGCCAGCATTCCCGCATAGACGAGCCCGGCGAGAACCGCGAGGGTGATGATCAATCGGGTCAGTGTGGGCATCAAATCGACTTTGCAAGCTGGCTTTCCATGTTCCATAATCCTGCAACGGAAACTCTTATGAATTGATGAAGGCCAGACATAAGGACAACCCCACACTTTGCTTGACGAAAGCCCGGTTTTCCTGTCGAAACGCATTTATGAACAGCATTGACGATATTCTTGGCACAGCCCAGGTTCCGGAGTTGGCCCGATCCATCCGGGAGCGCCTGGGGCACCGGTCTATTGTGCTCGTCGGTTTGATGGGCGCAGGCAAATCCACCGTGGGTAAAAAACTGGCTTCGCTGGTCGAATTGCCGTTTTTTGACGCCGATAACGAGATTGAAAAAGTCTCGACCATGACCATTCCCGAACTGTTCGAGGCCTATGGCGAAGCGGAATTCCGCGACCTGGAGCGCCGGGTTATCGCGCGCATGCTCGAAGACGGCCCCATCGTTCTGGCAACCGGCGGCGGCGCCTATATGAACGAGCAGACGCGCGGCGCCATCGCATCCGAAGGCATATCGATCTGGCTGAATGCGGAACTCGACGTGCTGATGAACCGCGTTGTGCGCAAGCAGAACCGGCCGCTCCTGAAAAGCGACAATCCGCGCGCCGTCATGGAACGGCTGATGAGCGAGCGCTATCCGGTTTACGCGCAGGCGGATCTGACCATTCTCTCACGCGAGGAAAAGAAAGAAATCATCGCGCTTGAAGCGATGCAGGCCGTATCGCAGCATCTGGACAGCAAGGAATCCGCGCGATGAACGCCCTGACGACAGTTCCGGTCAAACTCGGAGACCGTTCCTACGACATTCTCATCGGCGCGGGCCTGATCGAGCGTGCCGGGCAGGAGATTGCCGGGCGCACGGGCGCAGGGCGGGTGGCCATCGTCACGGACGAGAACGTTGCCGCGCTGCATCTGCAGCGCCTGGTTGACAGCCTGAAGGCCGCCGGCATCGAATCGACGCCGGTTCTCGTTGCCCCCGGTGAAAAGTCGAAAGGTTTTGCCACGCTCGAAACCGTCACCAATGCCATTCTGGCTGCCCGGCTGGAGCGGGGCGATATCGTCATCGCCTTTGGCGGCGGCGTGATCGGCGATCTCGCGGGCTTTGCCGCAAGCATCGCCCGGCGCGGCATGGGCTTCGTGCAGATACCGACCTCGCTGTTGGCCCAGGTGGATTCATCCGTTGGCGGCAAGACCGGCATCAACACGGCGCATGGCAAGAACCTCGTCGGCGCGTTCTACCAGCCGCAACTGGTGCTGGCCGATACGGATGTGCTCGACACGTTGAGCCCGCGCGAATTTCGCGCCGGCTATGCGGAAGTTGCCAAATACGGGCTGATCGACCGGCCGGATTTCTTCGCATGGCTGGAGACGAACTGGCAGGGCATTTTCGCCGGCGGGCCGGAGCGGACCCACGCCATTGCCGTATCCTGCCAGTCAAAGGCCGATGTCGTGGCGCGCGACGAGCGCGAAACCGGCGACCGGGCGCTGCTCAATCTCGGCCACACATTCGGCCACGCGCTGGAGACAGCCACGCAATACGATTCCGCCCGTCTCGTGCACGGCGAAGGCGTTGCCATCGGCATGGTCCTCGCCCACCAGTTTTCGGTTAAGATGAATCTGGCGAGCGCCGACGATGCCCGGCGGGTCGAAGCGCATTTGCGGCAGGTCGGGCTGCCGGTTTCCATCGGCGACATTCCCGGTGCCTTGCCGCCGGCGGAGAGGCTGATGGAGTATATTGCCCAGGATAAGAAGGTGACGCGGGGCACGCTGACCTTCATTCTCACCCGCGGTATCGGCCAGTCCTTTATCGCCCGGGATGTGCCGCCATCGGCCGTTCTCAGCTTTTTGCAGGAGAAACACCCAAAATGAACCTGGAACTCTGGATCTTTTGCGGAATCATTTTCCTTCTGATCCTGATGTCTGGTCTTTTTTCAGGATCCGAAACCGCGCTGACCGCCGTGTCGCGCGCCCGGATGCACCGGCTCTCGAAGCGCGGCGATGACCGTGCAACGGTTGTCGAAGGTCTCATCGAAAAGCGCGACCGCCTGATCGGTGTCATGCTGATCGGCAACAATCTCATCAATATTCTTGCGTCATCCCTGACCACGAGCATGCTGCTCAACCTGTTCGGACAGGCGGGCGTTGCCTATGCCACCGCGATCATGACCGTGCTTCTGGTGATCTTCGCCGAGGTGCTGCCGAAATCCTGGGCGATTTCCAGCCCCGACCGCAATGCGCTGGCGCTGGTGCGGTTTGCACAGGTTGCCGTGTTCATCTTCGGCCCGCTGTCGGACCTCATCAACTGGATCGTGCGCCGTATCCTCGGTCTGTTCGGTATCGATCTCGGTTCGGTGAAATCGATGCTGTCGGCGCAGGAGGAACTGCGCGGCGCCGTCGATCTCCTGCACCGGGAGGGTTCGGTGGTGAAGCGCGACCGCGACCAGATCGGCGGTCTGCTCGATCTGCGCGAGCTCGAAGTCTATGACGTCATGATCCACCGGACGGATATGGATTCGATCAACGCCGATGATCCGATCGAGGAGATCATCGGCCAGATTCTGGCGAGCCACCACACCCGCATTCCGGTCTGGCGCGGTGATAACGACAATATTGTCGGTGTCGTGCATGCCAAGGACCTGGTGCGGGCCATCCGCGATTCCAACCGGGATTTCTCCAAGATCAACATCATGAAGGTGGCGACCAAGCCCTGGTTCGTGCCCGATACGACAACCCTGCAGGATCAGCTCAATGCCTTCCTGCGCCGCAAGGCGCATATCGCCATCGTCGTGGATGAATATGGCGACGTGCAGGGCCTGATCACGCTCGAAGACATTCTCGAGGAGATCGTCGGCGATATCGCCGACGAGCATGACATCGACGTTCAAGGCTGCCGCCCCCAGCCGGATGGGTCGGTATTGGTTGATGGCTCGGTTCCGATCCGCGACCTCAACCGGGCGCTCGACTGGAACCTGCCGGATGCTGAGGCCACGACCATTGCCGGTCTCGTCATCCACGAAACCCAGAGCATCCCCACGGAAAAACAGGCATTCACCTTCCACGGCAAGCGCTTCACCGTGCTGAAGCGGGAAAAAAACCGCATTACCCGGCTTCGTATTCGACCTTTGGAGGATGACGAAAAGGGCAAAACCAGTTAAGCTGCCGCCACTGGTTCGATTATTTTAAGATATTGTTTTTTCAGACGCTTTCCTGCGCATAAGCTAGGGGCTGCATGCATATTGTCATTGCCATTTTAAGTGGAATTGCCGCGATTTTTTACTGGATGTTTCGGCTGCAATGGGCCGCTCGTTCCATTCGGGATCTGGACAGAAATACGCCTCGTCTGAGAAACAGGAGCAAGCGGGTATTCGACCGTCTCGTTGGTTCGCGCCATAGCCGGATCCGTGATCCACGGCTGGCGGCAACCGTGCTGATGATCCAGCTCGTGCGCACCGGTGCGCCGCTGACCCAGGCTGAAAGACGGCAGATCATCGCGCTGGTGGCCGGTCCGCTGGGGATCGGCGCTCCGGATGCGATGTTTCGCAAAGCCTGGCGCTATACCAGACGCCGGGGTTCGTTCCCCTCGATGGCTGACGATATGGTGCCGATGCTGCGGGCGCGCCTGAGCGTGGACGAGCGTTTTCAGCTGATCGGCATGCTGTGGCAGACTGCCGCCGCCTATGGCGGGGAGAGCGAGTTGCAGGCGCAGATGATCGTCCGTCTGCAACGGCAACTGATGCAAAGCGAGGAGGTTTAGGCAGGAAAGCCTCTAGCGGCGTGTCGCTTCGCCGGGAGCTGCCGGTTCCAGTGCGAGCGCGTGGACGCTGCCGGCCAGTTCGTCCTTCAGCACCTCGTTGATCGCCCTGTGCCGCGCGACGCGCGACAGGCCCGCAAAAGCTTCTGCGACAATGCGCACGCGAAAATGCGTTTCACCCGAACCGTCGAATGTGGCATGATGCCCGCTGTCTTCATGATGGTGGCCGGCATGAAGGTGGCTCTCGTTGATAACGGTCAATGAAACAGGATGAAAAGCCTGCGTCAGTTTGTTTTCGATCGCTGACTGAGTGGACATTTCGTTCTCCTGAGCCCATATGGTAGTTTCATTTGGCAAACCCGTACATGATCACAAATTTACCGCCATTTCAGGCGTTAGGTTGATCCATGGGCAATTGTCAATTCTTGTCTTGTAAACCAATCCGTTGATAATCGTACGCAATGACCTCAAATTCGAAATATTTTGACAGCATCCGCATCCGCCCGAAAAAGGTGGAAGAGGAGAAATCGCGCATTCCCGTGTGCCAGTGGGATGGCTGCGACAAGCCGGGTCCGCACCGTGCACCGGTTGGGCGCATGAAGGAAGGCGAGTTCTTCCATTTCTGCATCGATCATGTCCGCGAGTACAACAAAGGCTACAATTATTTTTCTGGCCTCTCCGATGTGGAAGTTGCGCGTTATCAAAAGGAAGCCCTGACCGGCGACCGGCCGACCTGGACCGTCGCGGGCCTGCCGGGCAGCGGCGCTGGCGCTAGCGCGGCGGCTGCAGCGTCCGGCGGTGCCAAGACGTCGCCGGACTTTTCCAAGCTGCGTTCGGGCCGGGCTGCCTATCAGAACCGTTTCCGTGATCCGAACAGCGTGTTCGGTGATGCACGGCCGAGTGCGCGCCTGCGCAAGGCCAAGCCTTTGGAGGCAAAAGCGCTGGATACTCTCGGTCTTGATGTAAAAGCCACTGGCGAAGACATCAAGTCGCGCTATAAAGAACTGGTGAAGCGCCATCATCCCGATGCAAACGGCGGTGATCGGGCTTCCGAGGATCGTTTCCGCGACGTTATCCAGGCTTATCAATTGCTCAAACAGGCTGGTTTTTGCTAAGGACCATGTTTGGCTGAATTCGAAGCCTCCCGTCGAGGCTTCATGGGTGTGACTATCTTATTGCGTCTGCGCGTGCAGTCGCGCTGGAGGCATGATGAATAAGGTTGATCGCGATATTGCGAATTTGCCGGATACTACGGTTTCTGCCGCAAAGCTTTTCGGATTTGATACCGACATGATGGTCCCTGCCTACAAGGCAGGCGATGCTTACGTGCCGGAGACCGATCCGGATTATCTGTTCGACAAGCAGACCACGCTGGCCATTCTGGCCGGGTTTGCCTTCAACCGGCGCGTCATGGTGTCCGGCTACCACGGCACAGGCAAGTCGACCCACATCGAACAGGTCGCCGCCCGCCTCAACTGGCCGTGCGTGCGCGTCAATCTCGACAGCCATGTCAGCCGTATCGATCTCGTCGGCAAGGATGCCATCGTCGTTAAGGACGGCATGCAGATCACCGAATTCCGCGACGGTATCCTGCCATGGGCCTATCAGCACAATGTGGCGCTGGTGTTCGACGAGTATGATGCCGGCCGTCCGGACGTGATGTTCGTGATCCAGCGCGTGCTGGAATCGTCCGGCCGCCTGACCCTGCTCGACCAGAGCCGCGTGATCCGTCCGCACCCGGCGTTCCGCCTGTTCGCGACAGCCAACACCGTCGGTCTCGGCGATACAACCGGTCTCTACCACGGCACGCAGCAGATCAACCAGGCGCAGATGGACCGCTGGTCCATCGTGACGACGCTCAACTATCTGCCGCATGACAACGAAGCCGCCATCGTTCTGGCCAAGGCCAAGCACTACCAGAACAAGGAAGGCAAGGAGATCGTCTCGAAAATGGTCCGCGTTGCCGACATGACCCGTGCCGCCTTCATCAATGGCGATCTCTCCACGGTGATGAGCCCGCGTACGGTCATCACCTGGGCTGAAAATGCCGATATCTTCAAGGATGTCGGCTTCGCCTTCCGCCTGACCTTCCTCAACAAGTGCGATGAACTGGAACGTCCGATCGTTGCCGAGTTCTATCAGCGTGCGTTCGGCAAGGAACTGCCGGAGTCGACGGCCAATGTGGTCATAGGCTGAGCGTCATCAGAGCATGGCGGGCCCGGGAGACAATTCACGCACAAATCCGAAAGGCCCGGTTGATTCCGAGCCCTTCAAGCGCGCGGTTACGGCCTGCATGCGGGCCATTGCCGGTGATCATGAAATGGAAGTCGGGTTTGGCAATGATCGCCCGGCCCTGACGGGGCATCGGGCGCGTCTGCCCGACCTGCCCAAGCGTCCGACGGCGAACGATATCGCGGTTACCCGCGGCATCGGCGATTCCATGGCGTTGCGCAAGGCATGCCACAACGACCGCATTCATGCGACGCTGGCGCCGGAAGGCAAGCAGGCGCGTGCCATTTTCGATGCGGTCGAACAGGCGCGCGTCGAGGCAATCGGTGCCCTGCGCATGGACGGCATGGCCGAGAATCTCAGTTCGATGCTGTCGGACAAATATTCCCGCGCCAATTTCCCGGCCATCACCGACAAGGCCGAAGCACCGCTGGAAGAAGCGATTGCGCTTGTGGTGCGCGAGAAGCTGACGGGCCGCAAGGCGCCCGAGTCCGCCGGCAATGTCGTCGACCTCTGGCGTGACTGGATCGAGGAAAAGGCAGCGGCCGACCTCGAGCATCTCGGCGAAAAGATCAACGACCAGAACGCTTTCGCCCGCGTCGTCCGCGAAATGCTGGCCTCCATGGAGATGGCCGAAGAGCTGTCGCAGGAAAGCGAGCAGGACGAGGACCAGGAAAACAACGAGGACACACCGGAGCCCGAAGAGAACAACGAGGGCGGTTCCGACGAAGACCAGGGCAGTGACGCATCCGAGGATGATGATTCGGAAAGCTCCAGCGACGACAGCCAGTCGGGCGAGACCGAGGCCGCCGATGCTTCCTCCGACGAGATCGACGACGATGCGGATACGGATGCGGAAATGCCCGGCGAGGCACGCCGTCCGAACCAGCCGTTTTCCAATCTCGGCAGCGAAAGCGGCTACAAGGTCTTCACCCAGGAATTCGACGAAACCACCGATGCGGAAGAGCTGTGCGACGATGCGGAGCTGGAGCGCCTCCGGGCTTTCCTCGACAAGCAGCTCGCCAATCTTTCCGGTGTCGTCGGCCGCCTGGCCAACCGCCTGCAGCGGCGCCTGATGGCGCAGCAGAACCGTTCCTGGGATTTCGATCTGGAAGAGGGCTATCTCGATTCGGCGCGTCTCGTGCGCGTGGTCATCGATCCGACGCAGCCCCTGTCCTACAAGCAGGAACGCGATACGGATTTCCGCGATACGATCGTCACCCTGCTGATCGACAATTCCGGCTCCATGCGTGGCCGTCCGATCACGGTCGCGGCGACCTGCGCCGACATTCTGGCGCGCACGCTCGAGCGCTGCGGTGTGAAAGTCGAGATTCTCGGCTTCACCACCAAGGCATGGAAGGGCGGGCAGGCGCGCGAGGCCTGGCTGGAGCGCGGCAAGCCTGCCAATCCCGGCCGTCTCAACGATCTGCGCCACATCGTCTACAAGCGCGCCGATGCCCCGTGGCGCCGTTCCAGGCGCAATCTCGGGCTGATGATGCGCGAAGGGCTGCTGAAGGAGAACATCGACGGCGAAGCCCTGATCTGGGCGCATCAGCGTCTGTTGGGTCGGCCAGAGCAGCGCAAGATACTGATGATGATTTCCGACGGTGCGCCGGTCGACGATTCCACCCTGTCGGTCAACCCAGGCAATTATCTCGAGCGGCACCTACGCGCCGTGATCGAAGAGATCGAGACGCGCTCGCCGGTCGAACTGATCGCCATCGGCATCGGCCATGACGTGACGCGCTATTACCGGCGCGCGGTGACCATCGTCGATGCGGAAGAGCTGGCGGGCGCGATGACCGAGCAGTTGGCATCGCTGTTTGAAGAACAGGAACAGCGCCGCGCCGCGGGCAAATCTGCCGCCCGCAAACGCTGACATGAACCGTATGGCGCTGCTTGGTCGGCGCATACGGTTCATTCTTCTTCCGGTTCTGCCGCCCGAGGTCGTCGCGGCGGCCGATTCGATCCCGCAGAGAAATCTTTATCTGGAATTCCGGTTGGCCGAATAGATCGCCGGCGCGAAGACGGCGAGAATGGCGCCATAGGGCACCAGCATCACCACGGCCATGACAATCTTCACCATCAGGTCGCCGAAGCCGAGCGACATCCACAGCGGGATATCCTTGCCGAGGAAAGGCACCAGCATGGCGAGCGATGAGTCGGCACGACCCATCGCCAGATCGATCCAGGCGAACTGGGCGGCAAAGGCGATGGAGAAAAACAGCAGCGTATCGAGCAGTGAACCGAACACGGCGGACGCGAACGGCGCTTTCCACCAGGTCAGCTGGCGCAGTTTGCTGAAGACGGTGACATCCAGCAGCTGGGCGCAGAGAAACGCCGAGCCTGAGGCGATGGCGATGCGCGGCGTTGCCAGCCAGACCGACAGAATCACCGCGATGACGAAACCGGCATAGACGACCTTGCGGGCGAATTGCGGTCCGAAACGGCGGTTTGACAGGTCATTGACGAGGAAGGCAACGGGATAGGTGAAAGCGCCGTAGGTCAGGATTTCGCCCAGTCCGAGATGATTGAACGGGTACTGCACCAGGATATTCGACGCGGCCACGACCGCGCACATGGTGAGAACGGGGAAAATGAAATCCGGCAGGGAATAGGCGCGCGAAAGCGGCATTTTTTTATCCTGGGTAATGGAACCAGCAACAATAAGGCCAGCATGCGCTGGCCTCAAGCGATCATGATCTTAAAGCTGTGTCGGTCGATCAGGCAGCAACAGGCGCTTCAGCCGACTTCTTGGCAATCTGGCGCTTCAGGAGGCGGGCACGCTGTGACAGCTCCTTCTCGTCAGCCTTGTTCAAGAATGCATCCAGACCACCGCGATGTTCAACGGTGCGCAGGGCATGGGCCGAAACACGCAGACGGAAGCTCTGACCGAGAGCTTCGGAGATCAGCGTAACGTGGCAAAGGTTCGGCAGGAAGCGGCGGCGCGTTCTGTTGTTCGCGTGGCTCACATTGTTGCCGTACTGTACCGATTTAGCGGTCAATTCACATGTGCGGGACATTGGGTCTCACCTTCAAAATTCATTACCTATAGCCCGAATGTTCTTGTTACCATCACACGTCGCCGTGCAGCGGCGCGCATATCGGACAGGCGGCCTATTGGGAAGTCGCGTTTCTATAGTGATATGAGCCGCGCGCGTCAAGTGTGCTTCTGCTCCGGTTTTGTGTATTTAACGGACTTGTCGCAATGTTTAACACAACTTTGCCTGCTTTGTACGGTCTCACCACAGGCAATTCACACGTGCGTGATGCAATTTGAAGGAGCGGGACATGACTGGTCTCATTCGGCGGCCCGGCTGCGGATATGCTGCGATTGCCGCAGGGATACTGCTCGTTGCGGGGGCACTCCCGGCGCGCGCCGAGGAAGTCTACAAATCCGATTACCGGGTTTCGCTGCTCGGCCTGACGATTGCCAAGGCGAATTTTTCAACCAGTGTCTCGGGCGACGCCTATACGGTATCCGGCGGCCTGAGAAGCTCGGGCCTCGTGACCGTCTTCGACGACACCAAGGGCAATATCGATGTCAAAGGCCAGTTTGGCAAAACCGGCCCGCTGCCGAACTCCTATCTGGTCAAGTACCGGCACGGCAAGAAGGATAAAAGCACTTCGATTGCCTTCACCAATGGCAATGTGACGGAAACAACCAATGTCCCGCCGGTCAGGAAGAAGGACAAATGGGTGGAGCTTGAGCCTGCGGCGCTGCAGGGCGTGACTGATCCGATCTCCGGCGTTATGGTCGCAGCGGACAGCATCGGCCAGGTCTGCACCCAGACCCTGCATCTCTATGACGGACAGACGCGGGTGGACCTTCAGCTCTCGCCATCCGGGAGCCCGCAACCGTTCTCCACCAAGGGTTTCAAAGGCGATACGATCACCTGTTCGGTCAAGTTCATTCCGGTCGGCGGCTACCAGGCGGGGCGCGACGCGATCGAATATCTGAAAAACAAAAGCAAGATCAGTCTCACCTTTGCATCCCTCGGCAAGTCCGGTATCTATTCGCCGGTGCAGGCGAAGATCGGCACGCAGATCGGAACGGTGACGGTTTACGCGACCCGTTTTGAAAAGATGCAATAGAAGCGGCAGGGGCGCCGCTCTTTCGAATGGGGGCGGCGCGTGGCTACATCAGTCGGGTTTCTTGCGGTTATCATGTGGGCGATGCTCGCGCTGTTTACCGATGTCTCCGGCAAGGTGCCGCCGTTTCAGCTGACGGCCATGACCTTCGCCATCGGCGCCTGTCTTGGCCTGTTGTCCTGGCTCTGGCGACCGGGCGCGGCGCAGCACCTGCGCCAGCCGGCAAAGGTCTGGGCTCTCGGCGTTGTCGGCCTGTTCGGCTATCACTTCCTGTATTTCACCGCCCTGCGCAACGCGCCGGCCGTTGATGCCAGTCTCATCGCCTATCTCTGGCCGCTGTTCATCGTGGTCGGCTCGGCGCTGATGCCGGGCGAACGCCTGCGCTGGTTCCATGTGCTGGGAACCCTTTTGGGACTGGCCGGCACGGTGCTGATCGTCACCAAGGGCGGCAGTGTCGGCTTCGAGGCGCAATATGCCTTCGGTTACGCCATGGCCGGGCTTTGCGCCCTGACCTGGTCTGCCTATTCGCTGCTGTCGCGGCGTTTTGCCAGCGTGCCGACCGATGCGGTGACCGGCTTTTGCGTCGCGACATCGGTTCTGTCGCTGATTTCGCATCTCGCGCTGGAGCAGACCGTCTGGCCCGAATCGCTGACGCAGTGGCTGGCCGTGCTGGGGCTCGGGCTTTTCCCGGTGGGCGCGGCCTTCTATGCCTGGGATTTCGGCGTCAAGCGCGGCAATATCCAGGTGCTGGGTGCATCGAGCTATGCGGCGCCGCTGCTGTCGACGCTTGTCCTGATCGCGGCGGGGGCCGCCGAACCGACGGTGCGCGTCCTGCTCGCCTGCCTGCTGATCACCCTTGGCGCCGTACTTGCCGCCAAGGAGATGATTTTCCGGAAACGGGTTTAGGGCTCCCAACCCGGTTGGAAGACTTCTTATGGTTTCCAACCCGGCTCGGCCAGCTCGAACTGGGCGAAGTCGAAGCCCGGTGCAACCGTGCAGCCGACCAGCGTCCAGTCGCCAAGCGATTTGGCTGTCTGCCAGTGCCCGGCGGGAACAATGCCCTGCGGCCGCTCGCCTGCCATGATATCCATGCCGAGCCGGTGGACCTCATGCGGCGCGCCTTCGGTTGCAATGGTCAGTTGCAGCGGTGCCCCGCCATACCAGTGCCAGACCTCGGCCGCGTCTTTCACCCGGTGCCAGGCGGAAACCTCGCCTTTTTCCAGGAGGAAGTAGATGGCGGTGGAATGGCCGCGCCCGCCCACCGGCCAACCGTTCTGGTTGTCGCGAAACATCTGGATATAGGCGCCGCCCTCGGGGTGCGGCTGCAGCCCCAGCGCGGTGCGAATCTGCTCAGCGGTCAACGTCATCAGAAATTGTCCTTGCGCTTGCGGATTTCGGTGAAAACGGCCTCGTCGCTGGCGTTCTCCAGCTTCAGGTTGCGGCGGATTGCCGGGTCATGCCAGCGCAGGAACGGGTTGGTTGCCATTTCGCGCAGCAAAGTGGTGGGCAATGTCGGCAGGCCGGCCTCGCGCAGGGCAAAGATCTCCCTGGCGCGTTCCTTCAATGCCGAATTGTCCGGATCGATCGACAGGGCAAACCGCGCATTGCTTTCGGTATATTCGTGCCCGCAATAGATCTGCGTGTCGACCGGCAGCTTGATGAGGTGGTTGAGCGACCGGAACATGGTTGCCGGGGTTCCCTCGAACAGGCGCCCGCACCCGAGCGAGAACAGCGTGTCACCGGCGAAAACAACCTTGGCTTCGGGGATATGATAGGAAATCTCGCCGGCGGTATGGCCGGGCGTGGAAATGACGAACACGTCGAAATTGCCGAAGCGGAAGCGGTCGCCGTGTTTCAGCGTGCGGTCGATGCCGGGTATATTGGCCTTTTCCGCGTCCGGGCCGAGGATTTCGAGCTTGAACCGCTTTTTCAGCGCAAGGTTGGCGCCGACATGATCATTGTGGTGATGGGTCGAGAAGATATGGGTCAGCGTCCAGCCGCGGCGCTTGAGCGCGTCGAGCACGGGCTTTTCCTCCGGAGCATCGATGGAAGCGGTGAGATTGGCATCGGGGTCGTGGATCAGCACGCCGAAATTGTCGCTGAGCGCGGTGAACTGTTCTATCTGCAGATTTGACATGGGGCCTGTCCGGTTTGTGCGTTGCGATCAGGATAGCCAGCTGTCCGGCAGGCGCAACCCGTCTCCAAGCCATTTTCTTGATGTTATGATTTGCCGTGTTAGGTTGGATATATGCATCTCGATATCATCGACCTCCGCACCTTCTATGCTTCCACCCTCGGCCACCTGACCGAGCGTGCGATTACCATGGCCCTTGCGCCGATCTGGCCGAAACTGCCGGGCGAACGGCTTGTCGGTCTTGGCTATGTCGTGCCCTATCTCGACCGGTTTCGCGGCGACACGGAGCGGACATTCGCCTTCATGCCTGCCGGGCAGGGCGCGGCGAGCTGGCCGCCGGCGGAAGCGTCGTCGACGGCGCTGGTGTTCGAGGAAGACCTGCCGCTGCCGGATTCGGCGGTGGACCGCATTCTGATGGTACACGCCCTGGAACACGCGGAAGACCCGCGCGAGACACTCAAGGAAATGTGGCGGGCGCTAGCCCCGAACGGGCGGCTCGTCATCGTCGTTCCCAACCGGCGCGGTATCTGGGCGCGTTTTGAACACACGCCTTTCGGCAGCGGACGGCCCTATAGCCGGGGGCAGTTGATCCGCCTGCTGCGGGAAACCAATTTCACGCCGGGTCCGTGGGCCGAAGCGCTGTTCTTCCCGCCATCGTCGCGGCGCTGGATCATGCGCCCTTCCAGTCTGTTCGAACGGGTCGGACGGCGTTTCTGGCCGGTGTTCTCCGGCGTCCTCATCGTGGAAGCGCAAAAACGCATCTATCAGGGCCTGCCGGTGGCCAAGCGTGCTTCAAGGCGCGTGTTCGTGCCGGTGCTCTCGCCGCAGGGCACGGCGATGCGGCGGGACGGCCCGGACGAGAATTGAGTGTTAGCGCCGCAGCAGGAATACCGCCTGCTGGCCGAAGAGGTTCCAGAAACCCCAGGGCATGTTGAAGCCGATTCTCTGGCCGAAGGCATTGAGCGCCACGGCCGTTTCCACCTGCGCGCCGATTTCCCTCGTCATGTCGACGAAGTCGTTGATGGTGCAGAAATGGATGTTGGGCGTGTCGTACCAGCTGTAGGGCAGCTCTTCCGTCACCGGCATGCGGCCGTTGACGAGCAGCGAGGCGCGCATGCGCCAATGGCCGAAATTCGGGAAGGAGACGATGGCCTTCTCGCCGATGCGCAAGAGTTCGGTCAGGACATTCTTCGGATTGCGCGTGGCCTGCAATGTCTGCGACAGGATCACATAGTCAAAACCCGCATCGGGATAATATTTCAGGTCGCTGTCCGCATCGCCCTGGATGACCGAGAGACCGCGCGCCACGGATTCGTTGACGCCCTTCTGCGACAGCTCGACGCCGCGTCCATCGACATTCTTGGTGTTCTGCAGGAGTTCGAGCAGTTCGCCGTCGCCGCAGCCGACGTCGAGCACCCGCGCGCCGGGATTGACCAGCGAGGCGATGACGTCGAAGTCGACGCGCGAAGTGGTGTTCACGCTCATGGCTGCAGGAGACCCCTGGCACGCGCCGCGGAGCGGATGAAGCCGTTGATGGCCGAGAACATTTCCGGCTCGTCGAGCAGGAAGGCATCATGACCGCGGTCGGTCTCGATCTCGACAAAGGAGACGGAGGCACCGGCGGCATTCAGCGCATGGGCAACGGTGCGGCTTTCGCTGGTCGGGAACAGCCAGTCGCTGGTGAAGGAGACAATGCAGAACCGCGTCTTCGATCCGGCGAAGGCATCGGCCAGCCGTCCCTCATGCTCCGCCGCCAGGTCGAAATAGTCCATGGCGCGGGTCATGTAGAGGTAGGAGTTGGGGTCGAAGCGCTCGACGAACGACATGCCCTGATGGCGCAGGTAGCTTTCGATCTGGAAATCCGCGTCGAAACCGAAGGTCACGTTCTGCCGGTCCTGCAGGTTGCGTCCGAATTTGCGGTGCAGGGCGGTTTCCGAGAGATAGGTGATGTGCGCGGCCATGCGGGCCACAGAGAGGCCTTTGCGCGGAATGGTGCCTTCTTCCAGATAACGGCCTTCCCGCCACTCCGGGTCCGCCATGACGGCCTGACGGCCCACTTCATGGAAGGCGATATTCTGCGAGGAGTGGCGCGCGCCCGTGGCAATGGCGACGGCGGCAAAAACCCGGTCGGAATGGCTCGATGCCCATTCCAGAACCTGCATGCCGCCCATGGAGCCGCCGACCACGGCAAAAAGCTGTTTGATGCCGAAATGATCGACCAGCATGGCCTGCGCCCGCACCATGTCGGCAATGGTGATGATCGACAGGTCGAGCGCGTAGGGCTTGCCGGTTTCGGGATTGATCGAAGCCGGGCCGGTCGAACCGAGGCAGCCGCCGAGCACATTGGAGCACAGAACGAAGAAGCGGTCCGTATCGATGGGCTTGCCCGGGCCAACGAGGGTTTCCCACCAGCCGTTCTTGCCGGTCACGGGATGCACGTTGGCAACGTGCTGGTCGCCGGTCAGCGCATGGCAGATCAGGATGGCGTTGGACTTGTCGGCATTGAGCGTGCCGTAGCTCTGATAGGCGATGCGGAACGGGGAAAGCACGACGCCGCTGTCGAGATGCAACGGCTTGTCGGCGCCAAACTCCACCACGGGGCTGTGGGGATTTGTCGCTTCCTGGCTTCTCTGATCGGGACTGGCGGACGGGTTGCTGAATTTCGTCATTTTCGCGCGATTTTAGCTTTGTGGGCGGTAGCTATGGTCGCGCAACCGGCAAAGTCAATGGTTTCTTTGATTTTCCGGACTTGGCGCCGCAAGTTTGGCTCGACATCGCGCCTGTTGGCGGCTATGCCCCGTGGCTTGAGCCATTGCCTGCGATGACCATCGATTTCAACGATGTTACGGATCTTGTGAATCATGACAACGACATTGAAAGACACGCGCCCCACACCAAAACCCGGTGTTCTCGACATTGCCGCCTACGTCCCCGGCAAGGAATCGGCCCCCGGCGTTGCCAAGGTCTACAAGCTCTCTTCGAATGAAACCCCTCTGGGCGCGAGCAAGCATGCGACCGAGGCCTATCACGCCGCATCCGCACGCCTTGAAATCTATCCCGACGGCCAAGCCACCCAGCTCAAGCAGGCGATTGCCGACGTGCATGGGCTGAACGCCGACAACCTGCTGTGCGGCAACGGCTCGGACGAACTGCTCGGCCTGTTGTGCCAGTCTTTCAACGCTCCCGCGACCGACGAGATCTACACCGAGCACGGTTTCATGGTGTACAAGATCTACATCATGGCGGCCGGTGCGACGCCCGTCGTGGCCAGGGAAAAGAATGAGCAGGCGGAGGTCGATGCCATTCTCGCCGCTGTCACGCCGCAGACCAAGATCGTGTTCCTGGCCAACCCGAACAATCCAACCGGCACCTACATTCCCTTCGAGGAAGTGCGCCGCCTGCATGCGGGCCTGCCGAAGAACGTCCTGCTTGTTCTCGACGCAGCCTATGCGGAATATGTGCGCCGCAACGATTACGAAGCGGGTATCGAGCTCGTCTCGACGTTCGAGAACGTCGTGATGACCCGCACCTTCTCGAAAATCCACGGCCTTGCCGCCCTGCGGATCGGCTGGATGTTCGCGCCGGCGCATGTCATCGACGCGGTCAACCGCATCCGCGGGCCGTTCAACCTGAACTCCGCCGCCATTGCGGCCGGTGCTGCCGCTGTCCGCGACCGTGCGCATGTCGACAAGGCTGTTGCCTTCAACGATACATGGCTGCCATGGCTGACCGAACAACTGTCGGGGCTGGGCCTGCGTGTCACGCCGTCGGTCGGCAATTTCCTGCTCGTGCATTTCCCGGACGATGCGGCGAAATCGGCCGACAAGGCAGACGCCCATCTGACCAGCAGGGGCTATATTTTGCGCCGTGTTGCGGGCTACGGATTCCCCAACGCGTTGCGCCTTACCATTGGATCCGAGGAAGCCAATCGCGGCGTAGTCGCTGCACTCTCCGAATTCTTGAAGTAAACAATGTCCAAAATCCATTTCGATACCATTGCGCTGATCGGCATTGGCCTGATCGGTTCGTCGCTGGCGCGCGTCATCAAACGCGAGGGCCTGGCAGATCACATCGTCATCTCGACCCGCAGCGAAAGCACGCTGCAGCGCGCCGAAGCGCTTGACCTGGGCGACAGCTATGTCCTCGACAGTGCGGAAGCGGTCAAAAACGCCGATCTGGTCATCATTTCCGTGCCCGTGGGCTCGTCCGGTGACGTTGCCAGGCACATTGCCGGATCGCTGAAAGCTGGTGCCATCGTCACCGATGTCGGTTCGACCAAGGGATCGGTCATCGCGCAGATGCAGCCGGAACTGCCGGCGCATGTGCATTTCATCCCCGGCCACCCGCTCGCCGGTACGGAATATTCCGGACCCGATGCGGGGTTTGCCGAGCTCTTTGCCAACCGCTGGTGCATCCTGACACCGCTTGATGGCACCGATCCGGTTGCCCTCGACCGGCTGACGAAATTCTGGGAAGCCTGCGGCTCGCGGCTCGATACGATGGATCCGGTGCATCATGACCGGGTGCTGGCCATCGTCTCGCACCTGCCGCACATCATCGCCTACAACATTGTCGGCACGGCGAGCGACCTGGAAGAAGTGACCAATTCGGAAGTGATCAAATACTCCGCCTCCGGTTTTCGCGATTTCACCCGCCTTGCCGCGTCGGACCCGACCATGTGGCGTGACGTGTGCCTGCACAACAAGGATGCGATCCTTGAAATGCTGGCGCGGTTTTCCGAGGATCTCGCCTCGCTGCAGCGGTCAATCCGCTGGGGCGACGGCGATGCGCTGTTCGATCTCTTCACCCGCACCCGTGCCGTCCGGCGCGGGATCATCGATGCGGGCCAGGAAGTGGATGCACCCGATTTCGGGCGCCAGAAGGCGGGTGCCAAGAGCGCCTGACAGCACTGTACCCGGCTGTACTTGCCCTCACAGCGAGGGCAGGCGGCCGATGCTGATGAAGCCGACCGACATCTTGCCGTTCTTGACCGAGACGGGAAGTGTCGGCGCGCCGCTTGCGTCCTTCGGCACGAAGGCCATGGCCTGCAGCACGGATGAAATGATCTTGTCCTGACCGGGGAAGATGCTCTTTGCCGTATTGGCAACGCTTTCCGGGTTGCGCAGGGTGATCTTGAAGTCGCCGCTGATACGTCCGTCGTCCGCCACGGAGAAGGGCCCCGATATGGCGATGCCGCTGCCGTCGGGCAGGGCCAGGTCCACGTTGCGCAACAGGCCGGACTGTCCGCGCAGGATGCTCAGATCACGTTCCGTCTTGCCGATCAGGGCAAAGCCGTTTGCCATCTGGATATCGGCGGCGCCGGTCAGTTCGGGCAGCGGCTTGTCGTAGACCGTGTTGTCGGCAACCTTCAGGCTGCTGAACGACAGGGCGATATCCATGACCGGCTCCATGGCGCGGAAATGCAGCTGGCCGTCCTTCAGGGTGGCAAACGGTGTGCCGGCACCGGACGGGTTGTGCTGGGTGACGACGATATTGCGGCCCTGCACCGACAGGCGTTGCGGAATGGGCTTGTCCAGCCGCACGCTGGATTTCAAATTGTCCCAGTTCAGGTCCAGCGGCGGCATGCCGGGAGCGCTGACGGCAGCCGGGCCGTCGATTTCGCTGACGATGTGGAACGGTGCATAGATCTGCGCGGCGGAGCGGAAGGCACCGGCACTGATGGAAACATTTTTCGCCTGGTCGACCCATGACACCTTGGAGCAGTTGAGGCCGAGGCGGAACGGATAGCCGCTGGCCGCCGCATTATCGCACGCGGCGTTGATGCCCTTGGCCTGCAGCCCGGCAATATTGGCGGCAACCCGCGTTTCCAGCATGTTGGCCACGTAGTACCACCCGCCCGTATAGAGCAGGCCGACGAGGACGATACCGGCGGCCAGGAAACGGATACGCCGTCCGGCATTGTAAGGTTTGTCGGCAGTGCTTGACGTCATGGTCCGGGTCTCGCTATCGGTCAGGGAAGAAGCTTCGCAATGAAGTACAGCTATCAGGACGGATATGGGCGATTTTTGGGTCTTTGGCTACGGTTCTCTGATGTGGAAGCCAGGCTTTGCACATGTTGAAACCATGCATGCGCGCCTGCACGGCTATCGGCGGGCGCTGTGCGTGCGTTCCTACGTGCATCGCGGCACGCCGGAACGGCCGGGGCTTGTGCTCGGTCTCGATCATGGCGGTTCCTGCCTCGGCCTGGCCTTCCGGGTTCCCGGCGAGCTTGAAGACGAGGTTGTCGCCTATCTGCGCGAGCGGGAACTGGTCACCAATGTCTATCTGGAAAAGCGGCTGGCCGTCCGTCTCAGGGATGGCCGCAGGGTCGAGGCGCTGACCTATGTGGTCGACCGCAGGCATGTGCAGTATGCGGGGGCGCTGACGGTTGAACAGGCCGCCGCCACCGTGCGCGGCTCGGTTGGTCAGTCCGGCCGCAATGAGGATTACGTGCACAATACGCTGGAGCACATGCGCAAGATGAATATCCGCGACCACTGGTTCGAAACCCTGGTCGCCGCCATCGACCGCAATCCCGGCTAGGGATCAGGTTGTAATTTTACCAGTTGCAGCAGCTGCCGTGCGTGGTTCGACAAGCTCACCATCGGTGTTGCGGACCCCCGGAAATCTTAGACCGTTACTCCGAGCTCCTTCAGCCGCTGCACTGCCGTTGGCGGCAGGGGCGGCGGGTTTTCCGAGCGGGCCGCCTCGATCAGCAGTTCATCGCATGCGGCTTCCGTCACCTCCTGCAATTTTTTCAGGAAGCTCTCGGCGTCGAGGCCCGGCTGGATCGGCGGCAGGATGCGGCAGCGGATCGTACCGGGATAGCGGCGGAACTTGCGGCGCGGCCAGTACAGTCCGGCAACATGCGCGATCGGCAGAACCGGTACGCCGAGCTCGGTATAGATATGCGCCACGCCGTATTTGTAGGCAGGCGGCGCACCCGGTGCGGTGCGGGTGCCTTCCGGATAGATCATCAGCTGGCGGCCCTGGGCAACGGCGTCCCTCGCCCCCCGGATCGCCGTCTTCATGGCGACCGAGCGTTTGCCCCGGTCGATCGGCACCATCTTCATCTTGAGGATGTACCAGCCGAACAAGGGAATCCACATCAGCTCGCGCTTGAGAATATAGACGGGATCGGCGATCTGCGGCAGGAAGGCATAAGCATCCCAGAACGATTGATGTTTGGGCGCGCAGATGTAGGGACCATCGGGAATGTTCTCGATACCCTCGATCACGTGATCCGTGCCGGCCAGAACCTTCTGCAACCAATGGTTGGACCTTGCCCAGTTCTTCGGCACGCTCCAGGCATTCCTGCGGGAGCTGAGGAAGTAATAGGGCGTGAAGATGATCATCTGGATGATCAGGTTGAGATAGAAGGCGATATTGAAGACAATTGATCGGAGGATCGTCATCGGGGTCCCGGTCATGGCGGTTGGTCAGGCCTTCGTTATACCAACTTGCGCGCGCCGTGAACTCCCAATCAGCCGCCCCTGATCCATCGGACGAAGGTTTGTGTCCCCGCCGAAAGGCTGTCGGGCAGCGCCGAGCGTATGACAGCGCCGAGATATTTCACATATTCGACGACAAGCACGCGCACCACCTGGCCGCGGGCCAGCCAGTCGCCATTGCGCAGATCGCTGTTGACGATGGGGTAGGGGATGAACTCGATCTCCTGCGAGGCGCGCCGCAGCTCCACCAGTGTCCGGGGCATGTGGTAATTGTTGGTGACGACAATGATGCGCGTGTAATGGTTGGCCTTGGCCCACTTGATGCTCTCGGAGGCATTGCCGATCGTGTCGAGCGCCGAGCGGTCGATGTCGACACAGCATTCAAACAGCGTGGCATCGCCGCGCGTTACCCGCTGCAGCTCGCCGCGCTTGGTCGAAGGATGGACCCCGCTGATGAAAAGCCGTTTGCCACGTTTGTTCTTGAGCAGGTCAAGTGCGCCTTCAATGCGCGAATAGCCGCCCGTCAGAACGACGATGCCATCAGCCGGTTCAACCAGTTCTGGCGTCTGCATGGTGCTGACATGATCGCTGAAGACAATGAACCCGCCGAGGAACAGGCCGAGCGCCAGAACGCCGAGCAGGAAGAACGGGCGGGCAACACGCTTGCGCAATGCAGACGCAAGTCCGCGCGGGCGGGCTTCGGCGCCTGCCGGCGGTTGGATGTTGCTGTCGTCCGTGCCGTCCATTTTCTGATCACGCGTTGCCTTGTTCGAGAGTCGTGCCACCGGGAGTGTATAAGCCTTGCCGGCAAACCTCCCATGAATTTTACGTCGTCAAATTGAATCGAAATTGCTCAGGTATCGTGACTGTCGCCTGCGCGCCCGTCGACCTGGCGTAAATGCGCTATGACTGTCATTCGTGTTGTAATCATGGTCAAAACACTGACTGCGAGAATGATCAGCACGACGCCGGTGTAGCCGCCTGACCCGATGGAAAAATTGCCGAACAGGGCTGTGGCCTGATCGGCTTCCGGCGTTGCCAGATTGCGGGACGACCACCAGCCGATGAGCAGAAAGATCAGGATGGCCAGCGCGCCGCCGCACAATGCGCCTTTCAGGGCGGTCCAGAAAAAGTGCCGCTCGAACTGCCGGGCGACGAATTTCTGTTCCGCGCCGATAAAATGCAGCACTTCGATGATGTGACCATTACCGGCCATGGCGCCGCGCGTGGCAAAAATCACCGTGAGAACCGTAGCGGCGATGACCAGCCCGAGCACCGTCATGCCGATCAGCACGGTGGAACGTGCCATGGACACGAGCCGGTCGACCCAGGTGCGGTGATCGTCGAAACTGGCACCCGGGATGTTCTTTACGAGTTCGCTGCGCAGCAAGGCGAAATCCGGCGGGGAGGCCTCGTCGAGCGTAACCACGACCAGCCGCGGAACGGGCAAATCATCGATGTTGAGCCCGGTGCCGAGCCATGGCTCCAGCAGCCGGGCCGTGGCCGCCCGGTCGATGACGCGGGTGGATTTGACCCCGGAAAAGCCCTGTGCAAGCTTGCCGGCCTGAACGAGCAGTGCTTCCATGTCCTGGCCCTCGACCGGACGGATCTGGATGGTGGCTTCGGTCGAAATCTGGCTCTGCCATGTCGCCGCGGTCGACTGGACGAGACTGACCGCCCCGATGGTCAGGCAGGCGAGGAACGTCATGATGGCGATCACGATCATCAGGGCATGGCCGACGACATTGCCGGCGGGCACGATGGGCGCCTGGCTGTTCTTGCCGCGCACAAGCTGGATGGCGCGACCGGTCAGATCCGCGGCCAGCTCCCTGAGGCGGGCGGCGTCAATCATAGATGTCGAGCCTCCCCTGATCGAGAATCATGCGGCGCGCATTGACCTGATCCATCAGGGTAAGATCGTGGGTGGCGATGACCACGGCGGTACCGGAACGGTTCAGCTCGCCGAACAGGCGCAGCAAGCGCCGGGCAAGGGGCGGATCGACATTGCCGGTCGGCTCGTCGGCCAGCAGGATTTCCGGCTGGTCGATCAGGGCGCGGGCAATTGCGGCGCGCTGCTTCTCGCCGCCTGACAGCACCGGCGGCAGCACGTGCATGCGTTCGCCCAGGCCAACCCAGTGCAGCAATTCCTCGACTTCCGCGCGATAGGTAGCTTCCTCCTTGCCGCGCACCCGCAGCGGCAGGGCGACATTCTGGTAGGTCGTCATGTGATCGAGCAGCCGGAAATCCTGGAACACCACGCCGATACGGCGGCGCAGGAGCGGCATTTCCTTGGAGGAGATGGTCGCGATGTCCTTGCCGAAGACGGTGATGAGACCGCGCGTCGGCTTCAGTGTCATGAACAGCAGGCGCAGCAGCGATGTCTTGCCCGCGCCCGACGGGCCGGTCAAAAACTGAAACGAGCGGGGTGAAATATGGAGGCTGACGTCACGCAGAACCTCCGGGCCCATCCCGTATCGCAAACCGACATTCTCAAAACGAATCAAGCTGACTTTCCAAGTTTCTTGTCCACGCGTGTTTTATTCAGCGCGGACGGATTTGACCACCCATCAATCGCTGCATCCGTTCGGCGAAACATTAATTATTGGGCGATAGGCTGCCACAATGATTCGGAGGATCATGACTGCAACATGGCAGAACGACCGGAAAACACGTGATTGCACGGTTTAAAACGATGAGCGGCGAAACAATTTCGCATATTGTCCCCGCGCTCCACTTCGACAAGGGCGGGGCGGAAGACGCAATCTATGAATCCATGTCACCCCCTTCCTCCCGGCAAAGCCTGGACGCACACTTCCCCGTAAACCAGCGCATGACAATTCTCCAAAAGTCGCAGGAGGCGCAGGCGCGCATGCCCGGCTTCGCCTATTGGCTGCTGGTGCTCCTGGTTGCGGCGTCGACGTTCTGGATCTGCGGCGGGCATGTGCTTTTCAGCCAGCGGCATGCCGCCGGTCCCCACATGCCGGGCACGAGCGTGTCTGCACCCGCAGGCAACGCGATCCGTTGACCGGCGCCGATTGACCGGTCGGGAAAACGCTGAGGTTTTGCTTTTCCGGCCGATATCGGGCTATAGAGCCTTTCAAACAGGAAAGGCTCCAGGAGCCTTGCTTATCGGAAAATCAGGAAGAGTTGCATGCCGAAAGTTGGCGAGAAGAATATCGATGTTCTGTTCAGTGCGCAGGAGATCGCCACGCGCAATCTGGAACTGGCACAGGACATTGTGGCAAAACGGTTTGACAACCTGCTGGTGATCTCGATCCTCAAGGGATCGTTCATCTTCGCGGCGGACCTGATCCGCGCCATGCACGATGCGGGCGCCGAGCCTGATGTCGAGTTCATCACCGTGTCCAGCTATGGCAAGGGCACCGAGAGCAAGGAAGTGCGGCTGCTGCGCGACATCGACAGCGATGTGCACGGCCGCGACGTGCTGTTGATCGACGATATCCTGGAATCGGGCAGGACGCTGAAATTCACCCGCGAACTGATGCTGGAGCGCGGCGCGCGCAGCGTCTCCATCGCCGTATTGCTGGACAAGAGCGTGAAGCGGAAAACCGATATCGAAGCGGATTTCAAGGGCTTCGAATGCCCCGACTATTTCGTCGTCGGCTATGGCATGGATGTCGGGCATTCCTTCCGGCAGCTGCCCTATGTCGGTGTCGTCCGGGACTGAGGCTCTAGTGGAACGAATTTGACATTCGCATCCCATTTCACATCACGCGCAGCATGCGAATGTCAGAATCGGACCACTAGCCTCAGTTGAATTTCAGCAGGCGTTCCAGATAATCCTTTTCCATCTGCGGGCTCAGCGCATTGCCGAGCCGCTCGCGGATGGCATCGAGGATTTGCCGGGCGCGCTGGATATCGGCCTGCCCGGGCAGCATGTTCCGGTCCGGCCCGAAATCGGTGCCGTTGTTGGATTTGGACGGCCGTCCCAAGGGGTCGCGGTCACTCTGCTGCGGACCGCCCGGCTTGCCTGCCCGGCCCATGGCCTGCATCTGCTTCATCATGTCCTGTCCGCCCTTGCGCAGGGAATCCAGCGCATTGCTCTGCTGGTCGAGCGCTTGTCCGCCATCAGCCTCCCCGAGGGATTTCCGGGCATCTCCCATGGATTTTCCGGCGTCGCCGAAATCCTTGTTGGGCGTAACGCCCTGGCCGTTCAGATCGTCCATCAGCTGCTGCAGGTCGGATTGCAGCTTGCCCTGGCCGTCCTGCAGGCCCTTCAGCGCCTTGGCGACATCTTCCTCTGACATCTGGCCCTGCTGGCCGTCCTGTCCCATCTGGCCGCCGAACTGGCCATTGTCCTGCATCATGCCATTCTGGCGCTGTTGTTCCAGCCTGTGGGTCTCGTTCATCATTTTCTGCTGGCGCCGCATCAGGTCGCCGAGCTTGTCCATCTGCTGTTTCATCTGGTCGCCCTGGCCGTTCTTGCCCTGGGCCTGGCGCATCTGCAGATTGTTCAGCATGTCGTTGAGCTGCGAGAGCAACTGCTGGGCCTGCTCCTTCGAGCCCTGCTTGGCCAGTTCCTCGATCTGCTTGAGGATGCGGTCGATATCCTCCTGCCGCAATTCGCGGGCATTGGGATCGGGCGCCTGCGCCATGTTGGGATTGCGCTGGGCCTGCTGGGCAAGCTCGCGCATATATTTGTTCATGGCCTTGCGCAGGTCGGCCATGCGCTTGTCGATTTCTTCGGGGCTGGCGTTCTGCTCGATCGCCTGCCGCAGCGCCTCCTGGGCTTCGCGCAGGCTGCGCTCGGCGTCGGACAGAGCGCCGTCTTCGATGCCGCGCGCCACCTGCCACATATAGGCGACGACATCGCGCAGCTGGTCATCGCTCCTGGCAAGGTTCAGCCGGGAACGGATGCTGCGCAGACCCAGATAATGGGCGGGATTCCGGATGGTCTCCTCCGGCCACAGGGTAATGGCATCCAGCATGTTCAGCACATCCGGCTTGGCATTGGCGTTCAGCGCCAGCATGCGCCGCTGTTCCACCACCGCGCGCGCCAGTGGATTGGCAAAGGGACGTTCCGGCATGACAAGGGTCTTGGTCTCGCTCCGGCCTTCCTGCCCGGCATCGTCAACCGCAATAAGCGTCATGCGGATTTCCGACCCGGCCCAGACATGTTCGGTCAGGTCCCGTGTCGTTTTGGTCTCGCCGCCGTCCGCGCCGCGCTTCGGCAGGCTGAGGGGGATTTCCGGGGCCTCGAACAGCGGCCTTGCATCCTTTGCCGTCGGCTGGATCTGCTCGACCTTCGCCTGCGCGCTGGCCGCACCGTAATCGTCCCTGATTTCATAGGTCAGTTCCATCGTGCCATTGACGGCGCTCGATGGTTCCCTGGTGAAGCGGATGGTGGGCGGCTGGTCCGGCAACACGGCAAACGCCCATTCGGAATGCACGGTGCCGTTGTTGATCAGTCCGACTGTGGCGTTGGTATCGAGGGTCAGCTCGAAATTGCGCGGCTGGTCTTTTGCCGGGGCGGCCTCGGCCGTCTTCGCGTCCTGCTTGACCGGAATGTCGGCGGGCTTGCCGTCCGGCAGGGTCTGCGTCACCCGTTCGGTTCCGTTGCCGCCGATGATGCGGATGGTCAACGTGCTGTTCTGCGGGACGGTGAACTGTTTTTCCTGGTCATTGGCCGCCGAGGTGAGGAAAACCGGCGGGCGGCCCGTATAGCGCGGCGGGGTGACCCAGGCGTCGATGCGGGGCGGCAGCGCATTGCTGCTGCCGTGACTCTGGAATGCATCGCCGAGACGTCCGCCGAGCGGACTGCCGGAAAAGGCGAAGGCGATGACGAGAAGCAGCCCGACCACGGCCCGCAGGCCCCAGGGGTCGATTTCCGGGATGTTTGTCCGGGGCAGGCCGGTTTTCAGGCCTCTGATGCGTTCGGCCATGCGCTTGCGGTGCTCGTCCCACAGGGCCTGGGCAAAGGGATCGTCCGTGCTGGTCGCCAAGATTTCCGACTGGACGGCAATCGGCTGGTGATCGAGCGTGTTGACGTCTTCGATGCGGCGACTGACATCGACATGCTCGGGCAGGCGGAATCTCAAAAGGGTATAGAGGCACACCGGAAGCGACAGAACAAACAGTGTCAGCAGACCGAGACGGACGAGATCCGGCATCATGCGGAACAGGCCGAACCAGGCGACGATCACGAACAGTGCAGCGACAAGCAGCAGCGGCAGGACCCGCGGCCATAACCGCTCGAAGGCCAGGGTCAGCCACGCGGACAAGCGGAGCCGATCGATACTCTTGAAAATATCGAACCTGACCCTTTCAGCGTCCCGCCCATCGGGGTGTTGACCGGTCATCCCTGCTCCATCTCGTCACCCTGCGATTCCATCATGACCGCATTGACGCTGGTCAAGAATACCACTCATCGTGGCAAAGGCGAGGCCTTGGCGCAAAAAGCCGTTCACCGTTCTGTGTGCCGGCTGGTTTCAGAGCCAGTCCGGTATGGAATCGAGACCGATGAGTTCCTCATAGGTCGTCCGCGGGCGCACCACATGGAAGCGGTCGCCGCTGACAAGCACTTCCGGCACCAGCAGGCGGGTGTTGTAGGTTCCCGACTGAACCGCGCCATAGGCACCGGCCGTGCCGATGGCGATCAGGTCGCCGGGGGCCGGACGCGGCAGGTCGCGGTCAAGACCGAGATAGTCGCCGGTTTCGCAGACCGGGCCGACGACGTCGCCGCGAATGCGCGGATGCGACGCTGATGGCTCCTTGACCGGACGGATCGTGTGGAACGCGTCATAGAGCGTCGGGCGGATGAGGTCATTCATCGCCGCGTCGACGATGATGAAATTGCGCGCGTCGCCTTCCTTGACGAAGATCACTTCGCTGACCAGGATTCCGGCATTGCCGACGATCAGGCGGCCCGGCTCGAAAATGGTCTTGAGCCCGAGTGGCTTGATATGCCGGGCGACGATGGCCGCATAGGCGTCGGGCAGGGGCGGCGGATTGTTGTCGAAGTGATAGGGAATGCCGAGGCCGCCGCCGAGATCGACATGCTTGATATCGTGGCCGTCGGCCTTGAGGTCGCCGACGAGCTGGGCAAGCAGGGCGAAGGCATCGTCAAACGGCTCCAGATCGGTGATCTGGCTGCCGATATGCATGTCGATGCCGGACACCTTCAGGCCGGGCAGCCGCGCCGCATGGGCGTAGACGGATCGTGCCTTGGCCAGCGGAATGCCGAACTTGTTCTCGGACTTGCCCGTGGAAATCTTCTTGTGGGTCTTGGCATCGACATCGGGATTGATGCGCAAGGACACCGGCGCAATCTTGCCCGCCGCCACGGCGCGGCTGGACAGGAGTTCCAGCTCCGGCTCGGATTCAACGTTGAAGCAATGAATGCCCGCTGCCAGCGCAAAGTCCATTTCGCCCGGCTTCTTGCCCACGCCGGAAAAGACGATCTTGCTTGCGGGAATTCCCGCGGCCAGGGCACGGCGCATCTCACCTTCCGATACCACGTCGGCACCGGAGCCGAGACGCGCCAGGGTCTTCAGGACAGCCTGATTGGAATTGGCTTTCAAGGCGTAGCAGACTAGCGCATCCATTTCGGCAAAGGCCGCGGCAAAGACCTTGTAGTGCCGTTCGATGGTGGCCGTCGAATAGCAGTAGAAGGGGGTGCCGACCGCGCTGGCGATATCGGGAATGCTGACGTCCTCGGCATGGAGAACGCCGTCCTTGTAATCGAAATGATTCACGAAAAATCTGCCTAGATGATGGAGTCGAGGAAAAAGCGCTTGTCTTGAACGGGCGGTCTGGCCGGTTTCGGCTCGCCCGGTGCCGGAGCGGTCACCGATGCGGGCGGCAATTCGAGCGGGCCCTTGCGGCCGCAGGCCGACACCGCGCTGACGATTGCAACCGCCATCAGAATTGTCGTGAGGTAAGAACGGCTTGTCATCGATTTAGATCCTGTCGTCCGAAAGTATGTTGTCCTGTCTAACGCATGGAGGAACGCTTTGCATCCCCCATCGTCGGACTTACGATTTCGTGATGCGTTTTTGCCAGAACCTGATCTGCTTGCGCACCTGTTCCGGCGCCGTGCCGCCATAGGATTTGCGGCTGCGCACGGATTTGTCCACGGTAAGGTAGCCGAACACGGCCTCGGTGATGCCGGGGTGAATGCCCTTGAGGTCATCCAGCGTCAGCTTGCCGAGTTCGCTCTTCTTCTCTTCCGCCAGCGCGACGGCGCGGCCCGTCACGTGGTGGGCCTCGCGGAAGGGCAGGCCAAGCTCGCGCACAAGCCAGTCCGCCAGGTCGGTGGCAGTGGAATAGCCGGAACCGGCGGCCTTTTTCATGGCCGCGGTGTTGATCGTCATGTCGCCGACCATGCCGGTCATGGCGGCTAGAGCGAGCTCAAGGGTTTCGGCCGCATCGAACACGGCTTCCTTGTCTTCCTGCATGTCCTTGGAATAGGTCAGCGGCAGGCCCTTCATGACGGTCAGCAGGCCGACGAGCGAGCCGGTGATGCGGCCGGTCTTGGCGCGCACCAACTCGGCGGCATCGGGGTTCTTCTTCTGCGGCATGATCGACGAGCCGGTGGAGAAGGAATCGGACAGGCGCACGAAGCCGAACTGTGGCGTCGACCAGATGACGATTTCCTCGGCCAGCCGGGAGAGATGCGTGGCGGTAATGGCGGCCATCGACAGGAATTCCAGCGCGTAGTCGCGGTCAGAGACGCTGTCGAGCGAGTTGCGCGTGGGTTCGCGGAAGCCGAGTTCCTTCGCCGTCATGTGCCGGTCGATGGGGAAGCCGGTTCCCGCCAGCGCGGCGGCGCCGAGCGGCGATTCATCCATGCGCTCGATCGCGTCCTTCACCCGGCTGAGATCGCGGCCGAACATTTCCACATAGGCCATGCAGTGATGGCCGAAGGTGACGGGCTGCGCGGTCTGCAGATGGGTAAAGCCGGGCATGAGGGTTGCCGCATGTTCCTCGGCGCGCTTCAGGAAGGCCTCGATCAGCTTTTTCAGTGCGGTTGCCGTGCGCTGGAATTCTTCCTTGACCCACAGGCGGAAATCGACGGCAACCTGATCATTGCGCGACCGCGCCGTGTGCAGGCGGCCGGCCGGTGCGCCGATCAGTTCGGCAAGACGCGACTCGACATTCATGTGAATGTCTTCAAGTTTGCGTGAGAAAACGAACTTTCCGCTTTCGATCTCTGACAATATCGTGTTCAGGCCCTTTGCGATCTTGTCGTGGTCGTCCGCCGCGATTATGCCGGTTTTCGCAAGCATGGCTGCATGGGCAAGTGAACCGCGAATGTCCTGGGCATAGAGTTTCTGGTCAAACCCGATGGAAGCGTTGATTTCTTCCATGATGGCGGCCGGACCTGAGGCGAAACGGCCTCCCCACATTTCGTTGCTGTTTTTCTTGTCGGACATTGTAAGCCTTGGGTAAACCGGGGTGGATAGACGGAAAGTGTAAGATATGGACAACGGCAACGAAACACAGAAAACCACTTCAGGCGGCAGCAGGAAAATTATTGTTCTTGCCGCGCTCGCAGGCATAGTCGCCGGTGCGGTTGGGGTATACGTGATGGAGCGGCCTTCTGGCAATATTGTTGCCGGAACAAACACGACCGATCAATGCACCGCCAAGACCGATACGGCGAGGAAGATCGATGCCGCCGCCACGGGCGCCGTCGCCGCCATGCGCGGGGCTGAGAAGCCGCAATCCATGTCCGCACTTTCCTTCACCGGCCCCGACGGCAAGCCGATGCGGCTGGCGGATTTCAAGGGCAAGACGGTCCTGGTCAATCTCTGGGCCACCTGGTGTGCGCCCTGCCGCGAAGAGATGCCGGCGCTCGATGCGCTGCAGACCAAGAAGGGCGGCGACAATTTTCAGGTCGTGACGATCAATATCGATACGGGCGATGACCAGAAGCCGAAAGGTTTCCTGGCGGATATCGGCGTGAAATCGCTGGCGCTCTACCGCGATCCGACCATGGGCGTGTTCAATGAGCTCAAGCGCAAGAACCTGGCGTTCGGCCTGCCGGTGACGATGATCGTCGACAAGGAGGGCTGCCAGATTGCCGCCATGAACGGTCCGGCGCCGTGGGAAAGCGATGACGCCGTGCGTCTGATCGATGCGGCCATAGCGGCGCAGTGATTGCTTGAAATGCGGCGGGGCGTTGCCACGCCCGCAGTCGCGTCTGGCTGTTGAGAAGGTGGGGCAGAGCTGCGGTGCGTGGTTCGACAGGCTCACCATGAGGGAATCCAGTGCTCTGCAAAATGCAACCTCCCTCATGGTGAGCTTGTCGAACCACGCACAATGTTCCTGCAAAAAAACCCGCCGGGATTTTCATCCG
>NZ_CABSQF010000023.1:0-79493 GCF_902479695.1 uncultured Phyllobacterium sp.
GTCCGTGCCCATCTCGCCCGAGCCGATCAGCCCGATGCGGATCGGACGGCCCGCATCCGCCCGCGCCTGCATGTCCCGCGCCAATCCCGTCAATGCTACATTGCTCGCCATACCAAAACGCTCCTCAAAAGACTTCCGATGCGATGCCGGAAACCATTCTTATCCTGCCACTCGAATATTGAACATTTGTATTTTAGTCAAGACCTATGTGCATTATAAGGATGATAACGATGATCCCGTAACTACTGCGTCGACCCATGGAACGCAGGCTTTGAAGAGAGATGGAAATGCCGCAAAACAGGTTCGATCTGATAGTTTTTGATTGCGATGGCGTGCTTGTGGACAGCGAACCGCTGGCGGAACTGGCCTATCACAACGTCTATGCCAGCCATGGAATGGACCTGCCCGCAGGCACCATTGCCCAGTGCGTCGGCATGAAGCAGGCCGATATCATCCGGCGAATCGGCGAGCTGACCGGCTTTCACCTGTCCGACGCGGGTGAGGCCGGGCTGTGGCCCGAGACAAAACAGGTCTTCAGCCAGTTCCTGCAGCCGACCGCCGGAATTGCCGCCCTGCTCGCGGACTTGCAAACGCCCCGCTGCGTTGCCTCGTCATCGTCGCTGGAACGCATTCACTTCAGCCTGAAAACCACGGACCTTGCCGGATATTTCGGCGAAGCGATCTACAGCTCGTCCATGGTCAAGCGCGGCAAGCCCGCCCCGGACCTGTTCCTGCATGCCGCGAGCGAGATGGGCCACGAACCATCGGCCTGCGTTGTCATCGAGGATTCGCCCTATGGTGTCGAAGGCGCCGTGGCGGCGGGCATGACGGCCATCGGCTATACCGGCGGCGGCCACACCTACACGGCCCACGCCCAGACCCTGCTCGACAAGGGTGCAAGCGCCGTCTTCGCCGACTGGAAGGACATTTCCTACTGGATGCGCGCCGCCAACGATTGACCGGCAGCGTGCACATACAAACAAAAAGGGTGCCTTTCGGCACCCTTTTCACCTGATCTCAAGCCAATCCTAGTTCTTCAGCTCGAACGTCACGTTGACCGTGACATTGTAGCTGTTCTCGCCGGCAGCCACCGGGACCGAATCGGATGCTTCGGCCGCCATCATCTTGGCGCGCGGTGCACCGCCATAGGGGCGCGGCTGGAACGTCTGTTCGCTGATCTCGATGACCTTGCCCATTTCAACGCCAGCCGCCGCCGTCAGGGTTTTCGCCTTGGCAATGGCATTGGCCACGGCCTTCTTGCGCGCTTCCTCGACAATTGCCTCCGGCTTGTCATTGGTGAATGTCAGGTTGCCGCCCTGGTTGACGCCCAATGTGACGGACTGATCGAGAATCTCGCCGACCTTCTTCAGGTCACGCACCCGCACGGACAGCGAATTGGAGACGGCATAGCCGACGATCTTCGGTGCCTGCGGCGGCTGGCCCTGCTTGTTGTCCGGATAGACATAGCGCGGATCGATATTGAAACCCGATGTCTGCAGGTCGCGCTCGGCGATTCCGGCCTTCTTCATCGCGTCGAGAACCTTGGCCATGGTCTCGTTGTTGGCGGTCAAAGCTTCCCGTGCGGTCGGCTTTTCCTGCAGCACGACGAGTGAAACGATAGCCATGTCAGGCGCGGCAGTGGCTTCGCCTTCCCCGGTCACCGTAATGCGCGGGCGCGGAGCTTCCTCTGCCATGGCAGCGAAAGGAACGGCCATCATTGCGGTTGCGGCAAAAGCCACGGCTAGAAATTTTGGTGTCATGGATGATCTCCCCAAGATGAAGTGACACAGCTGCGTCGCAGCCGATTATGGGCGCAATAGGGCGAAAGATACAACTTTCGCCCTACGCGTGCATTACGTGTGCGGATGAAATCAGCGGATGATCGGGCAGCCCGGTGCGCGGGCAAAGACAACCGCCGAGCGATGGCCATGGCGCCAGCCGGTGACGCGGACCGCATTGCGGTTCACAACCGCGCGCGGGTTGCGGATACCCATGCGGCTTGCCTTGTTCAGGGCCTGGTTGACGCTGCAGGCGCGGACGGGACGATAGCCGCCATGATAGCGGTGACCGTAGCGATGATCGACCTTGACGACATTGGACACCGGACCGGCGGCATCAGCCATGGACGATGCCAGCGGCGCTGCCGAGGCGGCACTCACGCCGAACACCGAACCGAGCCCGAGAGCAGCGGTCACAGCGAGCATCTTGATGGACATGCGGGACATGGGCGTTTCTCCTTTGTTGGTTGTTGCTCCGGACGGGAAAGTCCGGAAGGTGATCGTTTGTTCCACTATTCACCTGAACAAAGCTTCAACGCGCCGTTCATCTCCCGTTCAGTAGGACTAATTTTCCGAAGAAGACGATTCCGCCATCATCATATGGTCGAAATAATCTTCGTCCGTTTTCAGGTCATGATCATAGGCGGTGATCTTGCCGCGCACTGAAATGCCCGCCTCGTGCACGGTGTCCACGCTGCCCGAAACCAGCGGATGCCACCAGTACAGGTCTTTTCCCTCGTCGATCAGACGATAGCCGCAGGTATCGGGCAGCCAGTCCACCTCGCGCACGATCTCCGGGGTCAGGAAGACGCAATCGGGAACTTTCTTCTTGCGGTGCACATAGTCCGAACACTGGCAGGTCCCCGCATCGAGCAGGGTGCAGGCCACCGTGGTGAAATAGATTTCTTCCGTGTCTTCGTCCTCGAGCTTGTGCAGGCAGCAGCGGCCGCAGCCGTCACACAGGCTCTCCCACTCCGAGCGGTTCAGCTCGTCGAGCGTCTTGGTTTTCCAGAATGGTTCTTTGGGCATGCGTTGCAATACATCGACCGCAACGCCGCGTCCAGAGTTTTGCATGAACGCAAGATGAACGGTGCCTTCACATCGGATACAGGCGCGCCCGTGCAATCTTGCTGTAATCGGATTCAGGCAGGATCACACATGTACCGGTGTGAGGCTCAAGGAATCTGGTGAGAAGACCGCGACGGACAATCGGCTGCCACAAAGCTGGCACAACCTCCGGTCACAAACATTTGACGTGTTTCCAAGGAAGGAAACGCAAGACAGGGATGACAATGAAACGTACAGCGCTCTTTTTTGCTTCGACAGCAATCCTGTTCTCCTCGCCCTCGGCGATGGCGGAGCAGTCGCCTCTCCCTCGCCCCTACATCTCCTCCAACACCAATGAAGCACCGCTGCTGATGGCCCAGGCCGCAGCGGATCCGGCTGCAGAGCTGGCGAAGAAGCAGCAGGAAGAAGCGCAAAAGGCAGCGGAGCACGAAGCCGCCGCCCGCGCCGAAGAGGCAAAGCAACGCGCCGAAAAGGAGGCTGCTGCCGCCGCCCACGCCCAGCAACAGGCGGAGGAACAGGCCAAGAAGCGCGCCGACGAGGCTGCGCACGCCGCCGAAGCACAGGCAGCCGAACGCGCCCAGGAGGCCAAGCGTGCCGCCCAGGAAGAAGCGCAGAAGGCGGCCGAGCAGCAGAAGGCCGTAGAAGCCCAGGCCAAGCAGAAAGCGGCTGAAGAGGCGCAGGCTGCCAAGGCCGCCGAAAAGGCCGCCGCCCAGGAAGCCGAACAGGCCAAGCGCGCCACCCAGGCCGAGGCACAGAAAGCCGCCGAACAGCAGAAAGCCGTGGAAGCAGAGGCCAAGCAAAAGGCCGCCGCAGATGCGCAGGCTGCCAAGGCTGCTGCTGCGCAAGAGGCTGAACAGGCCAAGAAGGCTGCAGAAGACGAGACGCGCAAGAAGGCCGACGCCACGCAGAAGGCAGCCGACAAGGCCGCCAAGGAAGCCCCGGCCGCTGAACAGCCCGCCGAAAAGCCGGCACAGCCCAAGCCGCAGAAGCCCGCACCGGAGCAACCCGCTGCAGAAAAGCCTGCGCCCGTCACCGAACCGGCAGCGGCCGAAAAGCCAGCCAAACCCGTTGAAGCCCAGAAGCCGGCTGCCGAACAGCCTGCCACGGCAAAACCCGCTGCAGAAAAACCCGCGCCCGTCACCGAACCGGCAGCAGGCGAAAAGCCGGCCAAACCCGTCGAAGCCCAGAAGCCGGCTGCCGAACAGCCTGCCGCGGCAAAACCCGCTGCAGAAAAACCCGCGCCCGTCACCGAACCCGCAGCAGGCGAAAAGCCCGCAACCCCTGTCGAGGCTGGAAAGCCCGCACCGAAGGAACCATCGCCGCTGCCGGAAAATGCCGCGCCGGTGCTCGACAGCCAGAAACCCGCGCCGCCAGCCAAGGGCACGGGCGGCCAGGCCGCCGGCAAGCCGGCCGGTGCAACGCCGGTTGTCCAGCAGCCCGCCGTTCAGGCCCCGGCCACGCCGCCAGCACCGCCGCCGAAGAACGATGCGGACGTGCAGAAGGCGCTTGTCCCTGTCAGGATCGAGCCCATCCGCACCGAGGAAGGCACCCGCATCAAGCAGGCGCCGCGCGAGGAGCGCCCGGCCGACGTGCAGGTGATCAAGCAGATCGACAACCGCACGATTGTCGAAGTCAACAACAACATCTTCGTGGAAAGCTCCGACCGTCCGCGCATGTCGCGCGATGCGCAGGATGTCTATTACGAGAACCTGCCGCGCAACCGCACCCGCGAAACCATCGTGCGCGACAATGGCGTCCAGGTCGTCACGATCCGTAACCGCTATGGCGATGTGATCCAGCGGTCGCGCGTCATGCCCGACGGGCGTGAGGTTCTCCTGAGCTACACGCCGGATTACGACCGCGAGGAACGCTATCAGTGGCGCGATCCCGGCCTTGACCTGCCGCCGCTGGTGCTCGATATCCCGATTGCCGACTACATCCTCGATGCCGATCAGGTGCCGGAAGCCGACGTCTATGACTTCTTCTCCCGCCCGCCGGTGGAACGCGTCGAACGCATCTATTCGGTTGATGAGGTCAAGCGCTCGGCCCGTATCCGCGACAAGGTCCGCCGCATCGATCTGGACACCATCACCTTCAAGTTCGGTTCGGCTGATATCACCGAAGACCAGATCCCGCATCTCGACAGCGTTGCCAAGGCGATGGCCGAGATCCTGAAGAAGAACCCGGCGGAAACCTTCCTCATCGAAGGCCATACGGACGCCGTCGGTTCCGATCAGGCCAACCTCGTGCTGTCGGACAAGCGGGCGGAATCGGTTGCCCAGGCGCTGACCAATGTCTTCGGCATCCCGCCGGAAAACATGGCGACACAGGGCTACGGCGAACGCTACCTGAAGATCAAGACCGACGGTCCCGAACAGCAGAACCGCCGCGTCGCCATCCGCCGCATCACCCCGCTGGTGCAGCCGCTGGCCAGCAAATAGCCTGATCCGCAGGCCGTCATGCGAAAACCCGGACTTCGGTCCGGGTTTTTTGTGACGGCCGGTGGTTTTGTCTTGAGTTCGCCGTCCGCATCGCTATCTGATGCATGAGATCAATCGGACCCTGCTGTTTATGAAACGTATCGAAATATTCATCGAAAACATCATCCTGGCGTCGCGCTGGCTGCTTGTTGTTTTCTACCTTGGGCTTGCCGTTGCGCTTGCCATCTATGCCTTTTCCTTTGCCGGAAAGCTGCTGGATTTCGTCATGAAGGTGACGAGCCTCGACGAAACCGAAACGATCCTGAAAATGCTGGGATTGATCGATGCGGCGCTGGTCGCCAGCCTCGTGGTGATGGTCATCATCTCCGGCTATGAAAACTTCGTCAGCCGCTTTGACCAGGCCGACGACGTGCACTGGCTCGGCACGATCGATGCCGGTTCGCTCAAGATCAAGGTGGCATCGACCATCGTCGCCATCTCGTCGATCCATCTTCTGCAGGTGTTCCTCAACCTGACGAAATACACGACGGAACAGCTGACGTGGTTCACGGTGATCCACCTCGCCTTCGTCTTCTCCGCGCTGTTCCTTGCCTATATCGACAAGATCATGGCCAAGGACAAAGGCGGGAAGAAATCGAACGAGCCATCCATCTGAACCGAATGCAACAAAGAGCCCGGATTTTTCCGGGCTTTTTTCGTTTCCGGCCCGCGCCGTTCCGCCGATGGCTGGTCCCATAAAGCAAAACGGGATGGGTTTTCACCCATCCCGTTTGCATTTCCAACGCATTGTCTGCGGTTTAGCTGTCGAGGAAGCTGCGCAGCTTGCGCGAGCGGCTCGGATGCTTGAGCTTGCGCAGCGCCTTGGCTTCGATCTGCCGGATACGCTCACGCGTCACCGAGAACTGCTGGCCGACTTCTTCCAGCGTGTGGTCGGTGTTCATGCCGATGCCGAAGCGCATGCGCAGCACGCGTTCCTCGCGCGGGGTCAGCGAAGCGAGAACCCGGGTCGTCGTGTCGCGCAGATTGGCCTGAATGGCCGCATCGATCGGCAGGAGCGCATTCTTGTCCTCGATGAAATCGCCGAGATGTGAATCCTCTTCGTCACCGACCGGGGTTTCCAGCGAAATCGGTTCCTTGGCGATCTTCAGCACCTTGCGCACTTTTTCCAGCGGCATGGCCAGCTTTTCCGCCAGTTCTTCCGGCGTCGGTTCACGGCCGATTTCATGCAGCATCTGGCGCGATGTCCGGACGATCTTGTTGATCGTTTCGATCATGTGCACCGGAATACGGATGGTGCGCGCCTGATCGGCGATCGAACGGGTGATCGCCTGACGGATCCACCATGTCGCGTAGGTCGAGAACTTGTAGCCGCGGCGGTACTCGAACTTGTCGACCGCCTTCATCAGGCCGATATTGCCTTCCTGAATGAGATCGAGGAACTGCAGGCCGCGGTTCGTGTACTTCTTGGCGATGGAAATCACGAGACGCAGGTTTGCCTCGACCATTTCCTTCTTGGCAAGAGCCGCTTCGCGCTCGCCCTTCTGCACCTGATTGACGATGCGGCGGAATTCCGAAATCGAGATCGCAGTTTCCTGCGCCATGTTCTGGATTTCCGTACGCAGGTTCTTGATCGTGTCTTTTTCGTTCTTGGTGAACTCTTTCCAGCCGCGCGTGGTGAGGTTGGAAACGGCCTTCAGCCAGTTCGGGTCAAGCTCGTTGCCCTGATATTCCTTGAGGAAGTCCTCGCGGCGCACGCCATAGGATTCGGCAAGACGCAACAGACGGCCTTCATTCTGCACCAGACGCTTGTTGATGTCGTAAAGCTGGGCAACCAGTGCTTCGATGCGGTTCTGGTTCAGCGACAGCGACTTCACCGCCTTGATCAGCTGATCCTTCAGTTCCTTGTAGCGGCGTTCCTGGCTTGGTGACAGGGAACCGGAGGCAGCGAGGCGGTTTTCCACCTGCTGGTCCTGCAGCTTGCGCAGCTTCTTGTAGGTGTCGGCGATGACGTCGAGCGTTTCCATGACCTGCGGACGCAGCTCGGCTTCCATCGCGGCGAGCGACAGATTGGCTTCATCATCCTCGTCATCATCGTCTTCAACGGGCGTATCGCCGCCGACATTGGTGATGTCGTCGTCGTCGCGGCGGCTGCGCGAACGGTCATTGCCGGCGGCCGGCTTTTCTTCCTCGACCCGCTCGATCACCGGAGCCTGCTTGGCCTCGGGGCCGGCATAGGTGGTTTCAAGGTCGATGATTTCGCGCAGCAGAATCTGCGAGTCGTTCAAGGCATCGCGCCAGATGATGATGGCCTGGAAGGTCAGCGGGCTTTCGCACAGCCCTGAAATCATCGTCTCGCGCCCGGCCTCGATGCGCTTGGCGATGGCAATTTCGCCTTCGCGCGACAGAAGCTCGACGGTGCCCATCTCGCGCAAATACATGCGCACGGGGTCGTCGGTGCGGTCGGTCGGCTCTTTCTTGGTCGTGGTCGGTGCAACGGCGGTGCCGGTTGCGTCGGCAAGCTCGCGGGCATCGCTCTCGTCGTCGCTGTTGTCAGCTTCTTCGGCGTCCGCATCCTGCTCGTCATCTTCGACAACGTTGATACCCATGTCACTGAGCATGGCCATCGTGTCTTCGATCTGTTCGGAAGTGACCTCTTCGGACGGCAGAACGGCATTGAGCTCGTCCATCGTCACATAGCCGCGCTTTTTGGCGAGCTTGATCATCTTCTTGACAGCGTCATCGGAAAGGTCGAGAAGCGGTCCGTCCGGCGCGCCTTCGCGCTCGACTTCTACTTCTTCGTTTTCCTTTGCTTTCGTTGCCATATTCTATGTCTCCAAGCGACGTTTCGCTTTGTTCATGCATGGGAACTAACGAGTGCGGTGGCGCACCGGTTCCCCTGCAGCGTCAAGGTAATAAATGATCGACTAGCCGAAATCCCGTTAATGCCGGATTAACCTTGTTATTCCGATGGCGAGCACATTGTATATTTGCCGTATTTGCCGGTTTTTCAGCCAAACCTACAAACATCAACCCAATATTTTCAATTCCGCGCAATCTGATTCCGTCATTATTGACCCACGTCAACCCCGACTCAACTGATTCGCGGCAAAAAAGCGAATCAATTTCGTCAAAAACCCTTTCCGGACCGTCCGGAGGGGATTCCAAAGCCCTCGATCAGTGCTTCCGTCGCCTGGGCGTTGCGGATGTCGTTCTGAATATCGAGCAGCCGGTTGAGGTTTTCGTCGGTCGTTTCCGTCGCCAACGCGGTTTCAGCTACTTTCAGCTCTTTATGTAGTGTGCTTGCGCGCTGATGCAAGTGAACGGCCTGCCGCAATGCTTCCAGCGCATCCTCTTCCGCCGCTTCCGCCGTCGCCGTCCACATGCGGGCGCGCCGCACGAGGGCCTCGAGCGCTTCGATCAGCGTGCCGTGTCCGGCCTCGGCCATGGCCTTGCGCATTTCCAGCCCATCGACCACGTGGTGCTCGGCCATGGCATTGAGCATGGCGGAATGAAACCGCTTCAGGTCCGGGTGGCTGAATTCCAGCCGCACCACCGTTTCGAAATCCTCTTCGATCAGCCGGGGATGGTTGAACAGGGTCATCAGGATGGCAGTCTCGCGCAGGGGCGGCGCCGCCGACGTGGTCTTGACCAGCACCGAGCGGGCAAGACTGTCGGAAACGGCGAGCCGCCCCGAGGCCGCACCCCTGCCCCGCTGGCCGTAGCCGTTCTGGTTGCCATAGCCATTCTGGCCATTGCCACGCTGGTCGCCGTCGCGCCGATTGTTGTTGCTGCGCTGGTTCGAGCCGAAGAACTGCTGGATGCGGTCGCGCACATCCTGCGCATAGTGGCGGCGCACATTCTCGTCGGCAATCAGCGCCGTCATCTGCTTGAGCCGGGATTCCAGTTCGGCGCGCCGTTCCGGCGTGTCGAAAACCCCGCCGCTGGTCTCGCGCGTCCACAGCATGTCGGCCAATGGGCGGGCATCGTCCAACACCGCCTGAAACGCCTGCGGGCCGGAGGCCTTGACCAGGTCGTCCGGGTCCTTGCCTTCCGGCAGCACGGCAAAGCGCAGTGATCGCCCCGGCTTTAGCGCCGGCATGGCCAGATCGATGGCGCGGTAGGCCGCCTTGATCCCGGCCTGATCGCCGTCGAAACACAGGACCGGCTCCGGCGACATGCGCCAGAGCAAATCGAGCTGGTCTTCCGTCAGCGCCGTGCCGAGCGGCGCGACCGCCTGGCCAAAGCCCGCCTGCGCCAGCGCAATCACATCCATATAGCCTTCGACCGCGATAACGGCCTTGGCGGCCTGCCCCGCCTGCGGCTGCGCGGCCCGCCGGGCGCGCAGGGCGTTGAACAGCACCTTGCCCTTGTGAAACAGCTCGGTCTCGTTGGAATTGAGATATTTGGCCGGGGCATTGGGCGTCAGCGCCCGGCCGCCGAAAGCGATGACCCGCCCGCGCAGATCCTCGATCGGGAACATGATGCGGTCGCGGAAGCGGTCATAGGACACCGGCTTGTCATCGCCATAGACCACGAGGCCGCAGGCCTCGATCTGTTCGCGTGTCGCGCCTTTCAGCGCCAGATGCTCCTTCAGCGCATTGCGGCTCTCCGGCGAATAACCCAGCCGGTAGGCATGCTGGGTGGTTGCCGACAGGCCGCGATCGCGCAGGTAGGCCCGCGCCTTGGCGCCTGCCGCCGACTGCAGCTGCTCTTCGAAGAATTTCGTCGCCATGTCCATGACGTCATAAAGCGTGGCGCGCTTGGCCTCGCGCATTTCCATCTCGGCATCGCGCGCCGGCATGGGGATACCGGCCATATCTGCCACGCGCTGCACCGCCTCGGGAAAGCTCAGGCCCTCGAGTTCGGTGAGAAACTTGAAATGATCGCCCGTCACCCCGCAGCCGAAGCAGTGGTAGCGGCCCTTGCGGTCCTCGCAATGGAAACTCGGCGATTTCTCGCCATGGAACGGGCAGCACGCCCAGAAATCACCCTTCGGCGCGTTGGTTTTTTTCCGGTCGAACGACACCCGCGTGCCGATCACACTGGAAATCGGTACACGCTCCCTGATCTCATCGAGAAAGGATGGCGGAAATCGCATGCTGCTCTTCGTTCACTTCATCCGGCGATTCGGGGGTTCACGCCCTGAATGCCTCCATTTTCCACGGTTTCAACAGCTATCTGCAGAACCGGCTCCATATTGCATCATATCGGCGGGCGGTGAAAGGTCTGCAAGCCAGTCATCCCCCGCTCATCCTATCTTTTTGATTTAATTATCAGATCGCATATTGAAAAGCCGGCTCATCATTACCGGCACAGCCAAAGACTGTCATAAAACTGTTACACTTTGTCAAAAACGACATAATTTTTCTTAGCCGGAACATATTTTTTCCCCTTTTGGATTGATATGTTATCTTAATAATTGGCAACTAGAATTGGTCTGGTTGTATACCGCATTTTTCCACCTCGTTAGGATTGGCTCAAGTGAACGGTTCGACAGTTTTATTGCATCTCGCAGGTGCGGTGGCCCTTCTGCTGTGGGCCACGCGCATGGTTCGCACCGGTGTCGAGCGCGCCTATGGCGAACGCATGCGCCAGAGCCTGCGCGGCGTGCTGCACAATCCCGTCCTTGCCGTCCTCTGGGGCACGATGCTTTCCATCGCCCTGCAGAGTTCGACGGCCGTCAGCCTGCTCGTCGGCTCCTTCGTCGGCTCCGGCATTGTCAGCGGCATTTCCGGGCTGATGGCAGTGCGTGGAGCGGAGGTCGGCTCGGCGCTCGTCGTCCTGATCCTGAGCTTCGATCTGACCCTGCTGGTGCCTCTGTGCCTGCTCGCCGGCACCGTCATCTTCATGTCGACCGAGCGCGGCGACTGGCGCCAGATCGGCCGCATCCTTGTCGGCATCGGCCTTCTCGTGCTGTCGCTCGAGATGACCGGCCAGGCCACCGAGCCGCTGCGCAACAGCGACCTCCTGCCTGTCATCGTCAGCTATCTGAGCACCGACCCGGTCACCGCCTTCATGCTGGCGGCGCTGATGACCTGGCTGTTCCATTCCAGCATCGCGGCCATCCTGCTGCTGGTCACCTTTGCCTCGCGCGGGCTGATCGATCCGGAACTCGGCGTCGTCATGGTGTTCGGCGTCAATCTCGGCTCGTCCTTCATCGCACCGCTGCTGACCCGCAATGCCGCGCCGCAGGCCCGGATCGTGCCGATGGGCAACCTGCTGATGCGCGGCGCCGGTTCCCTTGTCATCCTCATCGCCTACCTCACCTTCAAGCCGTCGGTGGCCTTCCTCGGTGCGGCGCCGGCCGACCAGATCATTCATGCGCATATCCTTTTCAACATCATCATCCTGCTCGCCGGCGTGCCGCTGTCGGGCCTTGTCCTGAAGGCCACCAAGGCCATCGTCGCGCTCAATGCCCCGGCACCGCAGGCCCCGTCGCTGGAACAGGCCGAGCTCAGCGCGCTGGATGAAAGCGTGCTGGATGCACCGAGCCTTGCCCTTGCCAATGCCACCCGCGAGACCGTACGCGTCTGCGAAACCGTGGAAATCATGCTGCAGCGGATCATCGGTCTCTACGAGAATCCCGAGCAGGCGCGCATCGACGAATTGTCGGGCCTCGATGACAAGGTCGACCGCAAGCATGCCGCGATCAAGCTTTACCTGGCCAAGCTGACCACGCGCGCCCTGTCGCCGCAGGAAGTCAGCCGCGCCCAGGAACTGCTCGGCGCCTGCGTCAAGCTCGAACAGGTCGGCGACATCATCGTGCGCAACATGCTCGCGCTCGTGCAGAAGAAGATGGACCGCAAGCTGAAATTCACCGATGAGGGCTGGCTGGAACTCAGCAACTTCCACGCAAAGGTCCTGACCAATGCGCGCATGGCGTTCAACGTTCTGGTGTCGCGCGACAGCGAAATGGCGCACCAGCTGGTGCTGGAAAAGGATCTTCTGCGCGATCTGGAAAAGCAGAGCAGCCAGCGCCACTTCAGCCGCCTGCGCGAGGGGACGCTGCGCAGCCTGGAGACCAGCTCGATCCACCTCGATACCATCCGCGATCTGAAGCAGATCAACTCGCTGCTGGCCGCCATGGCCTATCCGGTGCTGGAGGAGCAGGGCCTGCTCAACACCACCCGCCTGCGCGCGCTGAACAACTGATTTATTGTTCTTCATCCCCCTCTGGGCTGCCGGACAGAGGGGGATGAAAAGTAATTGGGCTGAAACTTATCCACCACATCCCAACCCGAGATATTCTCATCCCTGTCCTTTCCGGCGGGAATGCTTCCGGAAACCTTCGCAAGTCGGGAAAGGACCGGCACTTCGTTCCGCAGGAAAAACCTGCGGGATGAGGAGGTTGCGCTGAGGCTGTGCGCGTTTCCGATGAGGAAACAAGGCAGAACAGGCAAGACCTGAAATCGCCGGGGCGGGTGGTCCCAGGATCGCAAGCATCGCATACCAGAATACCCCAAGACCCGCGTTCCCAGGGACCGCCCGTCATTCCTACCTTTCAACGGCCAGACGCGAAAGCGGGCGTGGCGACGGGAAAGCACAGCAAGCCGTTCAGCAGGTCCTTGATGCCTTCCACCGCCCGCCGCGATGTCGCTTCCGGTTCGGGTGAATTGGCGATCCACGACGCCGCATGCAGCAGGGCGCCGTTGAGCAAGCGTGCCAGCGCCTCGGGATCGCCCGGCCGTATGATGCCGTCCTCGCTCAAGCGCTTCAGGTTGGCCGACATGGAAAGAATGCACTTGTTCTGGTTGGGCCATGTGGCGGGGTCGCCGAGCACAGATGGGCCGTCGCGCAGCACGATGCGCTGGATTTCCGGCTCCAGCGCCATCTCCAGATAGGCGGTGCATTCGTCGACAAACCCCTTCCACTGACTCTGCGACCGGCTGGAGACGGCAAGCAAGCGCGCATCCATTTCCGCATCGATCTCGGCAACAACCGCTTCAAGCAGGCCCTTCTTGTCGCCAAAATGATGATACAGGGCGCCGCGCGTCAGGCCGACAGCCGATGTGAAGTCATCCATGGACGCATCGGCATAGCCCACCGTGCCAAAAGCCTTTCGCGCGGCGGCAACCAGCTTGGCCCGCGTTTGCGCAATCATTTCAGACCGGGGTCTGTGCATCCCGTGAATTCCCTTCGCATACGCTGCGTATATTAATTGACATACGCCGCGTATGCAACTATTACATCGACATACGTCTCGTATGTCATTATATGCCTGCTGCACAAGGGAATGTTCATCATGACCAATCCATATCGGGACATCTTCAAGGCGCCTGGCAGTTTCGCCTTCTCCGCCTCCGGCCTGATCGCACGCCTGCCCGTTTCGATGATCACGCTCGGCATCGTCACCATGCTTTCGCAGACCCACGGCACCTATTGGCTGGCCGGAGCCGTTTCGGCCGCCTTTGCCCTGTCCAATGCCTTGATCGCCCCGCAAATCTCGCGCCTGATCGACCGCTACGGACAGCGCCGCGTTCTTCCGCCCGTTACGGTCATCACGGTGTTTGCACTGACGGCGCTGATGCTGTCGGCGCGCTACGGCGCATCGAGCTGGATGCTGTTTCTGTTCGCCATATCGGCCGGCTTCATGCCCAGCATATCCGCCATGGTGCGGGCACGCTGGACCGCGATCTATCGCGACACGCCAAAACTTCACACCGCCTTTGCGCTGGAATCAGTTGTTGATGAAATTGTCTACATGGTCGGGCCGATCGTCTCGATCGGACTGAGCGTTGCGCTCTTTCCGGAAGCCGGTCCGCTGGCGGCGACGCTGTTCCTAACCGTCGGCACGCTGCTGTTCGTTGCCCAGAGATCGACGGAACCACCTGTTCATGCGCAGGACAGAAGCAGGGGAACATCGGTCATTCGCCTGCGCCCGCTGCAGTGGATCGTGCTGACGTTGGTAGCCATAGGCGCCATTTTCGGCACCGCCGAGGTGACGGCCATCGCCTTTGCGGGGGAACAGGGCCAGAAGGCGGCGGCCAGCGTCGTTCTGGCCAGCTATGCCGCCGGATCGCTGATCATCGGCCTTGTCTTTGGCACGCTCAAGTTCAGGCGGCCGCTGGCAACACAGTTCCTTTATGCCATCGCGCTGGCCATGCTGACGACTCTGCCCCTGCTTTTCGTGACCAGTATCCCGATTCTTGCGGTGATCCTGTTCCTGGCCGGTGCTGCCGTGTCACCCACCATCATCATCTCCATGGGGCTGATCGAGCGCCTCGTGCCGCCGTCCAAACTCACCGAGGGCATCACATGGGCAATGACGGGTATCGGCATCGGAATGGCGTTGGGCTCATCCCTGTCCGGACTGGTGATCGACGCCTACGGCGCCCGGTCCGGGTTCTGCGTCTCCATCGGTGCCGGACTGGCCGCCCTCATGGTCGCCGTGATGGTGTACCGCAACGCCCGGATGTCGGACCCCGCACCAATGGAAACGGCCGTTTCAGCGCAGTGCTGAAACGGCGGCTGCACATCCGGCACCAGTTTGTGTAACCGGCAGCTTACTGCAGGATTTCCTTGACGATGCCGCTGGCCTTGGTGAAGTCCATCTGGCCGGCGTATTTTTCCTTCAGGGCATTCATGCACTTGCCCATGTCGCGCAGTCCGCCCGCGCCGATTTCCTCAATAACCTGCGAGCAGGCCTGGCGGATATCCTCGTCGCCCAGCTGCTTGGGCAGGAAACCCCGGATGATCTCGATCTCGCTGCGCTCCTGCTCGGCAAGTTCAAGCCGGTTGCCGTCCTCGTAAAGCTTGGCGGATTCCTCGCGCTGCTTGATCATCTTGGCCAGAATCGCGCTGATCTCGTCGCCCGTGACCGGGTCCTTGCCCGATCCGCGATTGAGAATATCCCGATCCTGAATGGCGGCCATGATCAGGCGCAGCGTGGAGACGCGGCGCTTGTCCTGTGCCTTGATGGCGGTTGTCAGTGCCCCGGCGATGGTATCGCGCATGGCTTTACTCTCCTGTTGTCCGCGCAGCCTACCGGCGGGTCCGAACGAAATCAATCATCGCGGCGGACCGGTTCGACACCGATTTCCACGAAGAGTTGTCGTGTCGCAATTGACCGGAAGCGCGGTTTTCTCTAAGGTCCGTGACCTAGCCAGACATTTTGGGTTGTTGCAGCGGTGGTAAGGTCAATCGACCACCGCGTTCAGCCATGTCATATGGAATATCGAACGGCATTTTTCAATGCCCAATGAAGAACGACGACGCAAGCCCACGCAGGAGTGCCGCATGACCGCCCCGATAACGACAGACGCAGGTGCAAAGACCGCAGCCTGGACAGAATTCAAGCCGACAGCGGTGCTGGTTCTGGCCGATGGAACGGTGATCGAGGGCAAGGGACTGGGCGCGACCGGCGCCTGCGAGGCGGAAGTCTGCTTCAACACCGCGCTGACCGGCTACGAGGAAATCCTCACCGACCCCTCCTATGCCGGCCAGATCGTCACCTTCACCTTCCCCCATATCGGCAATGTCGGCACCAACCGGGAAGACATCGAAGACCTGACCCCGGCCAACCGCGCCGGTGCCGTCGGCGCCATCTTCAAGGCCGACATCACGGCGCCCTCGAGCTACCGCGCCGCCGAACATCTCGACGATTGGCTGAAGGCGCGCGGCGTGATCGCGCTTGCCGGCGTCGATACCCGTGCGCTCACCGCCCTCATCCGCGAAAAGGGCATGCCCAATGGCGTCATCGCCCACGACCCTGACGGGAATTTCGACATCCCTGCCCTGACCAAACGCGCTGCGGCCTGGCACGGCCTGCTCGACCTCGATCTGGCCAAGGACGTCACATCGGGCCAAAGCTCGGTCTGGACCGAGAAGCCATGGGTGTGGAACGAGGGTTTTGACGAGCAGACCGCGCCGGAATTCCACGTGGTTGCCATCGATTACGGCATCAAGCGCAACATCCTGCGCCTCATCGCCGGGCTCGGCGCCAAGGTCACCATCGTTCCGGCCACGGCGACGGCCGACGACGTGCTTGCCCACAAGCCCGACGGCATTTTCCTGTCGAACGGCCCCGGCGATCCCGCTGCCACAGGCAAATATGCGGTTCCGGCCATCCAGGACCTGATCAAGACCGACATTCCCGTCTTCGGCATCTGCCTCGGTCACCAGATGCTGGCGCTGGCGCTCGGCGGCGGCACCAAGAAGATGCATCAGGGCCATCACGGCGCCAATCATCCGGTGCGCGACGACACCACCGGCAAGGTCGAGATCGTTTCGATGAACCACGGCTTTGCCGTCGATGCGGATTCACTGCCCGATGGCGTGGAAGAAACCCACGTGTCGCTGTTCGACGGCAGCAATTGCGGTCTGCGCGTCACCGGCAAGGCCATCTTCTCGGTGCAGCACCATCCGGAAGCCTCGCCCGGCCCGCAGGACTCGCACTACCTGTTCCGCCGGTTCGCCAATCTGATCCGCGCCCGTCAGGGCCTTGCGCCGCTGCCCGAGCGCGATCAGGCCGCCTGATCAGGCCACATCCCGGCCGGCACTGGCTTTCAGGATGGCAAACCACTGCTGGCGCTCGAGCGTGATATCGAGCGCCGCCACCATTTTCGCCAGGCGCTCCCGCTTCAGGCTGCCGAGCACGGGAACCAGCCGCGCCGGATGGCGCAGCAGCCAGGCAATGGCAATCGCCGAGATATCGTCAACACCAAGCTCTCCCCCCACTGCCTGCAACGCGGCACGCACGCGCTGCTCCTGCTCGCCCGTGCCGGTAAACAGGCTGCCGCCGCCGAGCGGTGACCAGATCATCGGCGCATAGCGCAGGCGCTGGGCGTGATCGAGGCTGCCGTCGGTGAGCGGCCCGGTGGCGGTCACCGACATCTCGATCTGGTTGGTCACCACGGGAAACGGCAGGCGCGATGCCAGCAGATCGATCTGCGGCGGCGTGAAATTCGACACGCCGATGGCGCGCACCTTTCCGGCCTTCACAACCGCCTGCAATCCCGCCGCCGTGTCATCCGCATCCATCAGCGGATCGGGGCGGTGCAGCAGCAGCACATCGATATAATCGGTCCTGAGGTTCTGCAGCGAACGGTCGACGGACGCCTTGATATGCGTCGCGCTGGTATCGTAGTGCTTCACCCGGTTTTCCGGGCGCTGGTCCGATGTCAGCATGATATCGCATTTGGTGATCAGCTCGATCGACTGGCGCTTGCCGCTCCAGCCGGCAAGACCGGCGCCGAACGCCGCCTCGACACCATAATTGCCGTAGATATCGGCGTGGTCGAAACTGGTCAGGCCAAGCGCAATCGCCTCGTCGATCAGGCGCGCCACCTCGGCCGGCGCCGGCTTTGCGCCCTGGTCGAGCAGCCGCCACACACCCAGCACCAGCCGGGACAGCGACAGACCTTCGGAATTGAGCGGGATACGGTTTTGGGCGGACATGGGAAACCTCATTTCGGCAGGTGGGACACGTTGCATAGCGCAAAGGGAAAGCCAATCAAATAGCTGCCGCCTGTTCCAGCGGCTCATGCGCGGCAATGCCAGGTTTTTCCACCCGCTGGACAAAGACGGCGACGGCGATCACCACGAAGAGCCCGCCGAGCACATAGGGGGCGCCGCCGAAGGCGACCGATGCCGCCGGCGCGGTGAACATCGCAAAGATCTGGGTAAAAATCAGCGGACCGATCACATTGGTGATGCTGAACAGACTGGTCATCGCGCCCTGCAATTCGCCCTGCTCCGACGGCGGAACCTTGGCGGCGGCGATGCTGCGCATGGCTGGATCCGCCAGGCTTTCCAGGCAGGTCGCGACGATGACCGCATAGACCATCCAGCCCTGCCACGCCGCGGCATAGCCGAAGAAACCGAGCGCCGTGAAAACCAGCCCGATCACTGCCGTGCGCCACTCGCCGAAGCGGGCGACGACGCGCGGCAGGATGAAACCCATGACCAGCGCGCCGCCCATGCCGAACACGCCGAGCGACAGGCCGATATCCCGCTGGTTCCAGTCATAGCGATAGGCGCTGACGAACGACCACACCGAGGGATAGGCCATGTGGCCAAGGGTGAGCATGAAGAAGACGAGACCGATCCACAGAATCCCACGGTGGCCGCGCATCTGTTTGAGAGCGCCGAGCGGATTGGCGCGCTTCCAGTCGAACGTCCGGCGGTTCTTCGTTTCAAGCGTTTCCGGCAGGAAGAAATAGGCCACGAGAAAATTCAGGAAGGCGATCAGCGCCGCACCGAAGAACGGCACGCGCGGACCGAACTCGCCGAGCAGGCCGCCGATGATCGGACCGAGGATAAAGCCGACGCCGAAGGCAATGCCGAGAAGGCCGAAATTCTTGGCGCGGTTCTCGTCCGTGCTGACATCGGCGATATAGGCGGAGGCGGTGGAAAAGCTCGCGCCGCTGATGCCCGCCAGCACGCGGCCGATGAACAGCATGCCGAAACTCGTTGCGAGCGCGCAGATCAGATTGTCGATGGCAAAGGTGAACACCGAGGCAAGGAGCACCGGACGGCGGCCGAAACGGTCGCTCAGATTGCCGATCAGCGGGGCAAAAACGAACTGCATGGCGGCATAGACGAACAGCAGCCAGCCACCATCTATGGCCGCGTGACTGACATCCGATCCCGTCAGCTGTTCGAGATAAGCCGGCATGACCGGCACGATGATCGCGATGCCGATGACATCCATAAGGAGCATGACAAAGACAAGAGTCAGCCCGCGCTTGGCAAGGACAGGATCAATCATCGAAACTCACTTTTGGCGTTCCGGAACGAAATTGATCCGGAAAATGCTCATAATCGATTTTCACGAGCGAAACAATACGTGAACATGATCAGAAAATCGGGGAAAATGCTTGCCGATTATGCTCTGGAAACAATATCTCCTGACATATGCTGCCACATCCCTACCTGGCATAACGGGTCGGCAGGGCGGTGGTTGCCTTCAGCGTCTCCATGGAAACCGAAGCGGATATGTCGAAAAACTCGACCTTTTCCACCAGCGCCTTGTAGATGCCGTCATAGGCTTCGACGCGCGGGAGAACGAGCTTGAGAATATAGTCGAAGGTGCCGGTCATCCGGTGCACTTCGACGATTTCAGGGATATCGATGATCGCGGCGCGGAACTGCTCCAGCCAGTCGGCGGAATGGCGCGCGGTGCGGACAATGACGAACATCGTCGTCGGCAGCCCCATCACCGGCCGGTCGAGCAGAACGACGCGGCGGGCGATATAGCCCTCTTCCTCCAGACGCTGGATGCGGCGGGAACAGGCGGAGACGGACAGGCTGACCCGGTCGGCCAGATCCGATACGGCGATGGACGAATCTGCTTGCAGCAAATCCAGGATTTTCCGGTCACGATGGTCGAGCATATCCATTCCCGCGCAATATTTCGGCGTTGCAGCCGGAATATACGCCAATCTTTTGCAGGGAGACAGGTTTATTCCGCAAACTTTGCGAACCGTTCGCGCGGCATCTGAATTATTATTCCCGCAATGACTTCAATGGGAGAACGAAAATGCGCACGATTGGGCTGATTGGCGGTATGAGCTGGGAAAGCACGGCCGTCTATTACCGGCAGATCAACGAAGCCGTCCGCGCCCGGCTGGGCGGCCTTGCCTCCGCCAAGGTGGCCTTGCAGTCGCTGGATTTCTCCGAAGTCGTCGCCCTGCAGAAAAGCAATCGCTGGGACGATGCCGCGGCGCTTTTGTCGGATGCGGCCAAGCGGCTTGAAGCGGCCGGCGCCGACTGCGTTCTCATCTGCACCAACACCATGCATCTCGTTGCCAACGAGGTTGCAGGTTCCGTCAGCATTCCGCTGATCGACATCCGGCAGGAAACCGGCCGGGTGCTTGCCGCCGCCGGCATGCAACGCCCGCTGCTGCTGGCGACGCGCTACACCATGGAACACGGGTTTTATGCCGACTATATGCGCGATGCATTCGGCATCGAGGTTATGGTTCCCAATGAAATCGACCGGGCAAAAGTCCACGCGGTGATCTTTGACGAACTCTGCTGCGGCATCGTGAAGGAAGAGTCCCGCCAGGCGCTAGAAAAGATCATCGTGCGCGGCAAGGAAGCCGGAGCCGACTGCGTCATTCTCGGCTGCACCGAAATCTGCCTCTCCCTCACCGACGACAATGTCGCCCTGCCGGTGTTCGATTCGACCACGATCCATTCCGAGGCCGCCGTATCGCTGGCGCTGGGACGGGATTTCACGGATCAGCAGACCGCCGTTTAGCCTCTTGTGATTTCAGGCTTGCAGGTGCGTGGTTCGACAAGCTCACCATGAGGGAGATGGGTTGGCTGCATGCCAATCGCGAACGTCGCGGAATGAGGCTCCCTGCAACTCTCAACCTCCCTCATGGTGAGCTTGTCGAACCACGCACAATTTGTCGAGCAGCGCGCGTCTTATCAGATCGCGCCGCTGAACGTGTCGCAGCTGTCGAGCTTGCCGCTGTCGAAGCCGCGCTTGAACCATGAGCTGCGCTGGGCAGAGGTGCCGTGGTTGAAGCTTTCCGGCACCACATAGCCCTGCATCTTGCGCTGCAGGGTGTCGTCGCCGATCTGCTTGGCGGCATTCAGCGCTTCCTCCAGGTCGCCCGCTTCCAGAATACCCTTCTGCTGGGTGAAATGCCCCCAGATACCGGCAAAGCAATCCGCCTGCAGTTCGACCCGAACGGACATGGCATTGGCGTCGGCCTCGCTCATGTTCTGGCGCATCTGGTTGAACTTCGGCAGGACGCCGATCAGGTTCTGCACGTGGTGGCCCACTTCATGGGCAAGCACATAGGCCTGGGCAAAGTCGCCCGACGCGCCGAACTTCTTGTCCAGCTCGTTGTAAAAATTCAGATCGATATAGACCTTGCGGTCGCCCGGGCAATAGAACGGTCCGGTGGCCGCGCTGGCGGAACCGCAGGCCGAACGGGTCTGTCCATTAAACAGCACCAGGGTGGGCGGCGGATACTGCTTGCCCTCCGCCTGGAAAATGCCGCTCCAGACATCCTCGGTCTCGGCCAGAACCGTCTTGACGAACTGGGTCATCTGGTCATTGGCCTGCGCCGTCGGGCGCGAGGCGGGCGACTGGCTCTGGCTTTGTCCCGGCGACGATTGATCCATCATGCCGCCATCCACCAGAATCTGCATCGGATCGATATTGGTGCAGAATTTCAGGAACAGGAAAATGGCCGCAAGGACAAGGATACCGGATATGCCGCCGCCGCGCACGGACTGTATGCCGCCGCCGCTGGGAAAGCGGAAGCCGCCGCCATTGCCCATGCCGCCGGGAATGCCGCCATTGTCACCATCGGTGCGGCGGTCCTCAACATTGTCACTTTGCCTACCGCCTTGCCAGCGCATTACCCACCTCCAGATGAACCCTCGGCCATGCCGCTGATATGTTGCACATCAACAGTATAGCTCCTTATTTGTTCCATGCACGATGCTATTTTCAACTGCTAGTGGTCCGATTCTGACATTTGCTATCCCTCGATACAAGCCATTCAGGCAAATGTCAGAATCAAAGGACCACTAGAAAGTATATAACTCTAGTGGAACTTTGAATTTGACATTCGCATGTTCCGCGTGATGTCAAATGGGATGCGAATGTCAAATTCGTTCCACTAGTGCAATGGATTCCCAATCAATTTTCATGACTGAATAATGCAGGGTGATCCGCCTGTTTCAGACCCGGATAGACATAAAGCACCGCCTCATGCCCGATCTCCACGAAACTGCGGCGAAAAAGCATGGATTTGCGCGTTTTTGGGGTTACGTAATCCGATCGCTTTGCCTATAAGGCAGCCTTAGCCTCGCATTAGGAATTTTGTGTCTGCCCGTACGGTCAAGTCCGTGCGGTTTTTTGTGCAGCACGCTGTTGATAGGAAGAAGCCATGCCAAAACGCACCGACATCAAATCTATTCTGATCATCGGCGCAGGACCGATCATCATCGGTCAGGCATGTGAGTTCGATTATTCCGGCACGCAGGCCTGCAAGGCCCTGAAGGAGGAAGGCTACCGCGTCATCCTCGTCAATTCCAACCCGGCCACCATCATGACCGATCCGGAACTGGCCGATGCCACCTACATCGAGCCGATCACCCCGGAAGTCGTCGCCAAGATCATCGCCAAGGAACGTCCGGACGCCCTGCTGCCGACCATGGGCGGCCAGACTGCGCTGAACACCGCCCTGTCGCTGCGCCGCATGGGCGTGCTCGAACGCTACAATGTCGAAATGATCGGCGCCAATGCCGAAGCCATCGACAAGGCGGAGGACCGCGCGCTGTTCCGCGAGGCGATGGCCAAGATCGGCCTGGAAACACCCAAATCCATGCTGGCCAATGCGACAGACGTGAAAAACCTCGACCGCCGCCTGCACAAGGAGCAGCGCGAAGTCGTCAAGGCCAAATATTCCGGCGCCGAACTTGATGCGGCGCTCGACAAGCTGGAAACCGAATGGCAGCTGGGCGAAGGCGACCGCAAGCAGCGCTACGTCTCGCACGCGCTCGGCATGGCCGGTGCGGCGCTCGACCATGTCGGCCTGCCCGCCATCATCCGCCCCTCCTTCACCATGGGCGGCACCGGCGGCGGCATTGCCTATAACCGCACCGAATTCTACGAGATCATCGGCAGCGGTCTCGATGCCTCGCCGACCACCGAAGTGCTGATCGAGGAATCGGTTCTCGGCTGGAAGGAATATGAAATGGAGGTCGTCCGCGACAAGGCGGACAACTGCATCATCATCTGCTCCATCGAGAACATCGATCCGATGGGCGTCCATACCGGCGATTCGATCACCGTTGCCCCGGCCTTGACCCTGACGGACAAGGAATACCAGATCATGCGCAACGCCTCGATTGCGGTGCTGCGCGAGATCGGCGTCGAGACCGGCGGATCGAACGTGCAGTTCGCCGTCAATCCGGAAAACGGCCGCCTGATCGTCATTGAAATGAACCCGCGCGTCTCGCGCTCCTCGGCGCTGGCCTCCAAGGCAACCGGCTTTCCCATCGCCAAGATCGCGGCCAAGCTCGCCGTCGGCTACACGCTGGACGAGTTGGAAAACGATATCACCGGCGGCGCGACCCCAGCCTCGTTCGAACCGTCCATCGACTATGTCGTGACCAAGATCCCGCGCTTTGCCTTCGAGAAATTCCCCGGCGCCGAGCCGACGCTGACCACGGCGATGAAGTCCGTCGGCGAAGTCATGGCCATTGGCCGCACCTTCAAGGAATCGCTGCAGAAGGCGCTGCGCGGTCTTGAAACCGGCCTCACCGGTCTCGATGAAATCGCCATTCCCGGCCTTGGCGAAGGCAGCGACAACAATGCCATCCGCGCCGCCATCGGCACGCCGACGCCGGACCGCCTGCGCATGGTGGCCCAGGCGCTGCGCCTCGGCCTTTCCGTCGAGGAAGTGCACGAGGGCTGTAAGATCGACCCGTGGTTCCTGCAGCAGATGGCGGAAATCATCGCCACGGAAGAGCGCGTGCGCGAGCACGGCCTGCCGCAGGACGCGCAGAACCTGCGCATGCTGAAGGGCATGGGCTTCTCCGATGCCCGTCTCGCCAGCCTGGCCAAGGTCGACCCCAACGAGGTGGTCAAGCTGCGCAAGAAGCTCGACGTGCATCCCGTTTTCAAGCGCATCGATACCTGCGCGGCCGAGTTCGCCTCGCCGACCGCCTATATGTACTCGACCTATGAAGTGCCCTTCGCCGGCGCCCTCGCCTCGGAAGCCCAGGTTTCGGACCGTAAGAAGGTCGTCATCCTCGGCGGCGGCCCCAACCGTATCGGCCAGGGCATCGAGTTCGATTATTGCTGCTGCCATGCCGCCTTCGCCCTGCGCGATGCCGGCTACGAAGCCATCATGATCAACTGCAACCCCGAGACGGTATCGACGGACTATGACACCTCGGACCGGTTGTACTTCGAGCCGCTGACCGCCGAAGACGTGCTGGAAATCCTGCGCGCCGAACAGACCGCCGGGACACTGCACGGCGTCATCGTCCAGTTCGGCGGCCAGACACCGCTCAAGCTCGCCGATGCGCTGGAGAAAGCCGGAATCCCGATCCTCGGCACCTCGCCGGATGCCATCGATCTGGCTGAGGATCGCGACCGCTTCCAGAAGCTCTTGATCAAGCTCGACCTGACGCAGCCGAAGAACGGTATCGCCTATTCCGTCGAACAGGCCCGCACCATTGCCGGTGAACTCGGCTTCCCGCTGGTTGTGCGTCCGTCCTATGTCCTGGGCGGCCGCGCCATGCAGATCATCCATGACGAGCGCGCCCTGCAGAGCTATCTGCTCGACACGGTTCCCGAGCTCGTACCGGAAGACATCAAGCAGAAATATCCGAACGACAAGACCGGCCAGATCAACACCCTGCTCGGCAAGAACCCGCTCCTGTTCGACCGTTATCTCAGCGAAGCCATCGAAGTCGATGTGGATTGCCTGTGCGACGGCAAGAACACCTGGGTTTGCGGCATCATGGAACATATCGAGGAAGCCGGCATTCACTCGGGCGACAGCGCCTGCTCGCTGCCGGTGCATTCGCTTTCGGCTGACATCGTCGCCCAGCTCGAGGCAGAAACCGCCGCGCTGGCAAAATCCCTCAACGTTGTCGGCCTGATGAACGTGCAGTACGCCATCAAGGACGGCACGATCTATGTGCTTGAAGTCAACCCGCGCGCCTCGCGCACGGTACCCTTCGTTGCCAAGACCATCGGCAAGCCGATCGCCAAGATCGCCGCGCGCATCATGGCGGGCGAAACGCTGGACGAGGCGCTGGCCAATTATGGCGGCAAGCCATCCGGCACCGCGCGCAAGCACATCGCCGTCAAGGAAGCCGTCTTCCCCTTCGCCCGTTTCCCCGGCGTCGACATCCTGCTCGGACCGGAAATGCGCTCGACCGGCGAAGTGATGGGCCTCGACTACGACTATGCGCTGGCCTTTGCCAAGGCGCAGCTCGGCGCCGGCGTCGACCTGCCGCGTGACGGCACCCTGTTCGTCTCGGTGCGCGACGAGGACAAGCAGCGCATTCTTGCGCCGGTCAAGCGGCTGGCGGATCTCGGCTTCAAGGTCCTGGCGACCGGCGGCACGGCGCGTTTCCTCGCGGAAAACGGCGTTGCCGCGCAGAAGATCAACAAGGTCCAGGAAGGCCGTCCGCATGTCGAGGACGCCATCCGCAACCGGCAGGTGCAGCTGGTGTTCAACACCACCGACAGCGCCAAGGCGATCTCGGACTCAAAATCGCTGCGCCGCGCCACGCTGATGCAGAAGGTGCCTTACTACACCACCCTGTCGGGTGCCGATGCGGTGGCCGAAGCCATTGCGGCGCTCAAGGCAGGCTCGCTCGAAGTGCGCCCGCTGCAGGATTATTTCTGACAATTGCTCCGGTCGCGGCCCATGCCCTGACCGGATTTTCCCTCGCTCAGTTGGGCGTTCCCTCAGGATCGCCCTTCTGCAGTGCCTGCAGATAATCCTCGAGCCGGTCGAGGCTCTCGTCCCAGAAACGCCGGTAATGGTCGAGCCAGTCCGACACTTCGCGCAACGGCCCGGCTTCCAGGCGGCAGGGGCGCCACTGCGCCGCGCGGCCGCGGGCAATCAGCCCGGCCCGCTCCAGAACCTTCAGATGCTTTGAAACCGCAGGCATGCTCATATCGAACGGCGCCGCCAGTTCGGTGACGGAGGTTTCACCTTCGGCAAGCCGCGCCAGAATGGCGCGCCGCGTCGGATCGGCGAGCGCGGCCAGAATGCCACTGAGACGGTCAGGCGTCATATTTTTTACATTACCATTGGGTTAAATAACTAAATAGTTTAATATTGCAAAGCCCGGGCCTTGTCAAGATTCGGCACGCCGATGGTAACGGCAGCAAAGAGCGGAAACCAGACCCGCCGGAGCTTGGACAAAATGACCTGCATCCGCGATTGACCTCAACTTAAGTTGAGGTTTTATAAGCTTCACTCCGCCCGGAATCCATCCACTCAGGAGCACGCATGTTGACCGATATCGAACGACTTACAGACGCACAGTTTCTCCGGCTGTTTCAGGCAAAACGGTTTCTTGTGACAGGCGCGACGGGCAATGTCGGCCGGCACGTCGTCAATGAACTGCTGGAAAACGGCTATCTCGTGCGGGCGCTCACCCGCGATGCGCAGCGCGCCAATCTGCCTGCCAGCGTCGAGGTGGTCGAGGGCGACCTGACGCGGCCGGAAACATTCGAACGGGCGCTTGCCGGCGTGGCCGGCATGCATCTCATCACCATCGGCGGCGACGATTACACGCCTCTCGACAACGGCGCCGAGATTGTCCAGCTGGCGCGCTGGGAGGGCGTGCAGCGCATCAGCGTGCTCAGCGACGGGCGGGCCGGAAGCGTCGAGGAGGCCGTCAGGACGAGCGATCTGGAATGGACCATCCTGCAGCCCGTCGATCTCATGTCCAACACGCTTGGCTGGATCAAGAGCATCAAGTCGGCCAATATCGTGCGCGAGCCCTATGGCAGCACGGCAAGAACCCTCATCCACGAGGCGGATGTGGCAGCGGTCGCCGCCCGGATTCTCAGCCATGGCGGCCACGCCCGCAAGACCCTCAAGCTGACGGGCTGCGAAGTCCTGACCATACCGGACAAGATCAAGGCGATCAGCGCGGTGACGGGCAAGCCGATCCGCTATGTCGAGGTGAGCGAGGAGCACACGCGGCAATCCATGCGTGAACTCGGCATCGGCGAAGACGTCATCGACTATGTGGTGGCGTGGAACAGCAATCCGCCGCCGGAAGGGCGTGCCGTCACCGGAAGCGTCCAGCAGGTCATCGGCCGCCCGCCCCGCCGCTTCATCCACTGGGTCAAGGAGCATGCCCCGCTGTTCATGTGAGGCAATGGCAAGGCTGCATGTTATTTGGCGCGTGTGTGGTGCGTGGTTCGACAAGCTCACCATGAGGGAGGTGGTTTGGTGCAAGGCCAATCTGATACGTCGCAGAACTGGTTCCCTGCAATCTGCCCAAGTCCCTCATGGTGAGCTTGTCGAACCACGCACCACAAATGGCGCAGCGGCAAGGCGCCTAGACGCCGCTCAGCCCTTCCGCTTCCATGCCGTGGCCACTGGGATCGCTGACAAAGTGCAGCACCTTGGAAAAGACGTGGTTGCTCATGTCCTCGCGCCCGATATGCACCACGGTGGACTTGGCCAGCTTGTCGCGCAGCACGGCCATCACCCGGTCATGTGCGCCCGCTTCCATGGCATCCAGCGCCTCGTCGATGACCACCCAGTCCGGCTTGTGCAGCATCAGGCGGGCAAAGGCCAGGGATTGCTGCTCGTCGTCGCTCAGTTCGCGGTCCCAGCGCGAGCGGAAGTCGAGCATGGTCTTGAGGCGGTCAAGGCCCAGCTCATGCAGCGCTGAAATGAGCTCGCTGTCGGGGAAGGCCCCCTTCCCAAGCGGATAGGACATGACCTCCCGCAGGCTGCCCGGCGGAAAATAGGGCGAGCGCGGCATATAGAGGATCGCCGTGTCTTTCGGCAGGGCAATATTGCCGGCACCCCATGGCCACAGACCGGCAATCGCACGGAAAAGCAACGTCCTGTCGATGCCGGGTTCGCTGGTGATCAGCACCCGTTCGCCCGCATTGACGACCGCCTTTTTCTCCTTCAGGCGCACGGTTGCCAGCGGCGCCGTGATCTTGAGCGTATCGAAAACAAGCTGGTTGCTTTCCGACTGGGAGAACTTGATGCGCTGCTCGACGCTGTTCAGCGTGTCCATCGACTGGACCGCCTGCCGGAATGACGTCACGCGCAAGAGCGTGGCGCGCCAGTCGGCAATGGCGCTGAAATTGTCGACGAACCATTTGAGCGATGCCTGGACCTGATTAAAAGCGCCGACGGCGATGATCAGACCGCCGAATGACAGGTTACCGGCAAAATACACGGGCGCGGCCACCAGATAGGGGGCGACCTGCGTGAACCAGCCATAGCCGGAGGTCACCCATACGAGCTGCGTCCAGGCCGTTACCAGCTGGCGGATCGCGGCGAGCAGCGAATCGACATCCAGGCCAAGCCGGACCTTTTCATCCTGTTCGCCCCGGTAGAGGGCAATCGCATCGATATGCTCGTTGACGCGCATCAGCGAAAAGCGCAGGTCGGATTCACGCTGGTAGCGATCCGCATTGAGCTTGATCAGCTTGCGCCCGACAAACCAGCTGATGGACGAAGCGGAACCCGCATAGAGGATGGCCGCCCACACCATGTAGCCCGGAATGGAAAAACTGTGGCCGTAGACGTTGAAGATGAAGCCGCTGGACAGGCCCCAGAGCACGCCGATGAAGCTCATCATCAAAATGGAGGCCTGCAACAGGCCGAAACCGAGGTCGGTCGACATTTCGGCGAGATGGCGCGCATCCTCGTGCAGACGCTGATCGGGATTGACGCCGATCGGCCCGGAATTCGACAGTTTGAAGGCCCGCCGGGGAACCAGCCACTCGCCGATGAGGTCGCGGGTCAGACCTTCGCGCAGTTTCATGCGGGTCATCTGATTGAACCAGGTCTGCCCGACGGCCAGAATCAACAGGCAGATCGCAATGCCCAGAAAAACCAGCAGTTCGTTGAGAAACGCGGGGAAATCGCGATGGGAAAGCGCGTCGAGAAAGCGCCCGTTCCATTGCACGAGACGAACCTGGCCGGCGGAGGTGATGATGATGATGGCAAACATGCTGAGCAGCAGCAGGACAAGCCGGTTGCGGACGGGTGATATCCAGTAGACATGCAAGATAACGCGGAGCTGAGAAAGCAGGCCCGCCTGTACTTCGCCGGCAACGGCGATGGCGGACGTCTTGCTCTGTTTGTCTTCCGCCATGAGCTAGCCCCCGTGGACGACCGTGATTCGGCCTCTCCACTTTATCATTGTTGGTTGGATTGCACCGGATAAAGCGCCGGATTTACCCAAGGGAAGTAAGGCTGAATTCCGCCCGGTCAAGGGCGGGCGCGTGACGGGCCCATGCGGCCGATTTGAATCCCGCTTGTTTCGGCTCCGATTCTGTCTTATGTATCCCGCATCGATTTATCGGTCGAGTGACTTTGCGACCTGCGTAACCCGTTGCGCTTCCTGATGAACTCCATTGCATAGGTTCGATTCCCTGGGCAGCATAGCTGTATGTTGCCTGTCTTATATCTCTGAAAGGAATTTCCCATGGCTACGGGAACAGTGAAATGGTTCAACAGCACTAAGGGCTATGGTTTCATCCAGCCTGACACCGGCGGTGCAGACGTATTCGTACACATCTCCGCTGTTGAGCGCGCAGGACTGCGCGGCCTCAATGACGGCCAGAAGGTCAACTACGAAATCGTACAGGATCGTCGTTCGGGCAAGTCGTCCGCTGACAACCTCAGCGTTGCCGGCTAATCGCCGCACGCGAAAATCGACAGGTTTTCGAATATACAAATTTGGAAAGGCGGGATTTTGATCCCGCCTTTTTGCATTTCCGGGCTGGCTCAGACGATATCGCTTTCGGAGTAATCAGCCACCAGTTGCAGCATGGCGCGCAAACCGACGATGAGGCCGCTTTCATCGACCAGGAATAGATCGGAGTGGTTGGCCGGCGCTTCCCGCGGGTCCCGCCCCTTGCCCGTGATCCCGACCCTGAAGAAAAAGCCGGGAACGGCCTGCGCGAAATAGGAGAAGTCTTCGCCGCCCATGCTGCGCTCGATCAGCTTCGTGTTGTCTATCCCGGCAACACGGGCAAGCGTCGGCGCCATTTTGGTTGTCAGTTCCGGGTTGTTGATGACAGGCGGATAGCCGTTCGCCTCCCAGATAACCTCTGCCTCACCACCCATTCCCTTGGCGACCAGCGTCGCCAGTTCGGTGAAGCGCTCCATCATACGTTGGCGTTGCCGCTCGGCCGAGGTGCGCAGCGTGCCTGCCAGTTCCACCTTGGCAGGGATGATGTTGTAGCGTGTCCCGCCTTTGAACACGCCGACGCTGAGAACCGCCGGCTCGCGCACGACGTCGGTTTCACGGCTGACCAGCGTCTGCATGGACGACACGATTTCCGATGCGATGACGATGGGATCAACACCATTCCAGGGAGCCCCGGCATGCGTCTGCTTGCCTTTTACCGTCAGCCGAAAAGCATCGGACCCTGCAGTGACAGGACCGGAACAATAACCAACCATTCCGGTAGCAAGATTGCTGCCGACATGCAGGCCAAACACGACATCGGGTTTCGGATCAGCGAAAGCGCCCTCTTCCAGCATCTTTCGAGCGCCGCCGACCTCACCCCTGGGCAGTTTCTCCTCGGCAGGCTGGAACAGAAGCTTTACCGTTCCCTTGAGATGCGCCTTGTTCTGCACGAGGATTTCAGCGGCGGCCATCAGGATGGCCACGTGGCAATCATGACCGCAGGCATGCATGACTGGCACGTCATCACCATCCCAGATTGCCCGCGCCTTGGATGCAAACGACACATCGGTCTTTTCTTCGACAGGCAGGGCGTCCATATCGGCACGCAGGGCAATGACCGGACCTGCCCCCGCCTCACCTTTCAAAACCGCAACAATACCGGTGGTGGCGACCTTCTCCCGGACGTCATAGCCAAGCGCCTTGAGGTGCTGTGCCACAAGCGCCGAGGTGCGGACCTCCTGGTTGCCCAGTTCCGGATTTTCATGGATATCGCGCCGCCACGCAATCATCCGCTCTTCGATGTCGTGCGCCTGCATATCGAAGACGCCATGTATCTTTCGAGCCGGGGCGGGCTCAATGTTCAATGCGGCGTGAAGTGGCGAGACGCCCAGCGCGAACAATCCGCAACAGGCACAGAGGGTCTTGAGGAACTGACGGCGCTCAAGCACGTCATCAATGGCTTCGGCTACAAATCGCTGGGGTGAAGAAGACTTTGCGGGCATGAACAATTTCATGGCAATCAACCTTCGTGCTGAAAATGAGAGGCAATAAAAATTCGTTTCAAATGCAATAAAACAGGATGGTACCCCAACCTGCGGCGCTGTCAAGAACGGAGCCTGGTCATTGGCAGAATGAAACCGTGCCCCTGCAACCGTTCGTTCAGGATATTCACCGCACACAATCGGCAAGCTCGGATCGAGCCTGCCGATTGTGAATCTCGGCGTCCTCAGCCGATCTCGACAACCACCTTGCCGAACGGTCCGCGGTCCAGATGATCGAGCGCGTCGGTAAAATCCGCCATGGTGTAAACGGCATCGATGACGGGGGTGGCACCCGACAGTTCGAACGCGGCAACCAGATCCTCCAATGCCCGCCGGTGCCCGACCTGAATACCCTCGACGACCACGCGCTTGCGGGCAAACGGGCCAAAGCCGCCGGATATCTCAAAACCGTCGATCACCCCGATCAGCGAAATGCGTCCGCCGACCGCCGCCGCGCGCAGGGATTTGTCGAGATGGGCGCCGCCGATCGTCTCAAGGATGTGGTCGGCACCGTGATCGCCGGTCAGCCGGTAGACGGCTTCGACCCAATCCTCCTTCTGGCGGTTGATCCCATGATGGGCACCGAGTTCCCTGGCCCAGGCGAGTTTCTTGTCGTCGCCGGAGACAACGATAACCTCTGCCCCATGCATCAGCGCAATCTGCATGCCGAAGATCGACACGCCGCCGGTTCCGATGACGACGACGGTCTGCCCGGCCCTGAGCCTGCCGCGTTCGACCAGGGCGGTCCAGGCGGTGAGGCCGGCGCAGGGCAGCGTGCTGGACTGGAGACCGGTCAGCGTATCCGGCGCCCGAACCGCCCAGTCCTCGTGCAGCACGACATATTCGGCCAGAACCCCCTGCATCGGCCCGCCAAGGGTGCGGCCATTGGGATCGCGCGCCGTGCCGGGACCATTGCCATCGATCCAGTCGGGCAGGAAAGTCGAGATGACGCGGTCGCCCGCGGCAAAGCGCGTCACACCGGCGCCGACCGCCGCAACCGTGCCGGACAGATCCGACAGCGGCGTGAGCGGTTCCGTCTGGGGCGCCGGCAATCCAAAACCGAGATCGACCAGCAGCTTGTCGCGGTAATTGAGGGAAGCCGCCGCGGCCTTGACCAGGATTTCACCGGGCCCCGGCATTGGCACCTCGGCCTCGACCAGTTTGAGATTGTCGCGTCCGGCCCCATTCAGCGTCCAGCGTTTCATCGTCTTCGTCATCATCTCTGTCCTTGCAGGCCCCGCCAGCCGGGGTGAGAACAGCGTTTTATATGATCGTGACACGATGCAGTTGCGCCCATTCTACCCATTATTGTATCGTTCTATTCTACAATGGAGCGAAGAATGGACCGGCTTGCAGGTATTCAGGAGTTTGTCACGGTGGTGGATGCCGGCGGATTTTCCGCCGCTGCGCAAAAACTGCACCTGTCGCGCTCGGCCGTCGGCAAGGCGGTCGCCCGGCTGGAGGAACGGCTTGGCGTGCGTCTCTGCCATCGCACCACGCGGGCGTTCACGCTGACGAGCGACGGCAACGCCTTCTACGCGCATTGCGTGCGCATTCTGGCGGAACTCGACATGGCGGAAGGTGCCTTGGCCTCCGACAGGGAACAACCGGCTGGCCGCCTGCGCATCAGCGTTCCCGTGATATTCGGCCGTTATTGCGTGGCGCCCGTCATCGCCGCCCTCTCCCGCCAATACGCGGCGTTGCGCTTCGACGTGTCTTTCACCGACCGGCCGGTGGACCTGATCGAGGAGAGCTATGACCTCGTTGTCCGCAACGCGGTCCTGCCCGACAGCGCCGTCCTCACCGCCCGCCGCATCGCACGCCAGCGCATGACCATCTGTGCAGCGCCGTCCTATCTCGCCGCGCGCGGAACCCCGCGCACCATCGAGGATATCGCCGAGCACGACTCCGTCGTCTATGGCCGCGACGGCAACACCCGGCCCTGGCTTTTCCCCGATGGCAAGGGCGGTACCTATGCGGCCCCGGCCCGCACCCGGCTGATCCTCGATGATCTGGATACCGCCGCCGATATGGCGGTCGCTGGCATGGGGCTCGCCTGGCTGCCCTGCTGGCTCATTCGCGAACGGGTGCACAGCGGCAGTCTTGTCCGGGTTCTGCCCGACGTCGACCCGCTGGTTTTCGATACCCATGCCGTCTGGCCGCGGGCGCCCTTCATGCCGGCGCGCATGCGCGTGCTCATCGACGCCCTCGCCTCCCGCCTGCCCGGCATGACCGGCACAGGCGGCGAAATCAAATCAGCCGCCTGACGCCTCCGGCAGCCAGGTGATCGGCACATGGCCCTCGTCACCGGCAACCCGGCTCAGCCATTTCGCCACGGACGGATAGGCCGAGAGATCATAGCCGCCCTGGTTGGCCTCGTGGGTATAGGCATAGAGCGCGATATCGGCGATGCTGATGGCGTCACCGGCGAAATAGGGTGTCTTCTGCAGTTGCTGTTCCATGACGAGCAGCGCCTTGTTGCCGCCTTCCAGCGTTGCCGCCAGCCGTTCCGGCGTCGCATCCTTCGCCCGCTCGGGATAGACAAGCAGGGCGCGGCGCACCGCGATATTGGGCTCGTGCGTATATTGCTCGAAGAACAGCCATTGATACATCAGGCCGCGCGCATAGGCATCATCGGGGATGAACCGGGTTCCCTCGGCCAGATAGAGCAGGATGGCATTGGACTCCGCCAGGAACCGGCCATCGTCCAGCTCCAGCAGCGGCACCTTGCCATTGGGGTTCTTGGCGGTGAATTCCGGTTTTCGCGTCGATCCGTCCGTCGATGAAATGGCCACATGCTCGAACGGCAGGCCGAGCTTCGCCATCAGCAGGCGCGGCTTGTAGCAATTTCCGGAGCTGAGCTGTGAGTAAAGTATCGGCATGGCTGGTCTCCTGTGGCGGGCGAATATCGCCGCTGGTGTCCGGTCTCATCGGTTTGCGTGAAACATCGCATGAACGGCGGTGATGCTTTGAATGTTTCATGTCACACCCTGCATAGAAACAGCGCGATGTGAAGCCTTTTGCACACGCTTTTGCTTGCGATTCCGCGCCTGTTGCGACATAGCAGACCCGCACACCGGCTACCCCTTGTCAAACACCCGCTTCAGGAGAACGATACCATGGCATTCCTCGCCGACGCCCTTTCCCGTGTGAAGGTTTCCGCAACGATTGCGATTACCCAGAAAGCACGCGATCTGAAAGCCGAGGGCCGGGATGTGATCTCGCTCTCCGTTGGCGAACCGGATTTTGATACGCCCGATAACATCAAGGAAGCCGCCATTGCCGCCATCCGCCGCGGCGAAACCAAATATACCCCGGTTTCCGGCATCGTGCCGCTGCGCGAGGCGATCACCCGCAAGTTCAAGCGTGAGAATGAGCTCGAATACAAGCCGAGCCAGACCATCGTTTCCACGGGCGGCAAGCACGTCATCTACAACGCGCTGCTCGCCACGCTGAACCCCGGCGACGAAGTCATCTGCGTTGCGCCGTACTGGGTGAGTTACCCGGAAATGGTGGCGCTGTGCGGGGGCACCCCGGTTATCGTCTCGGCCACGCAGCAGCATGAATTCAAGCTGCAGCCGGAAGATCTGGAACGCGCCATCACACCGAAGACCAAGTGGGTCATTCTCAATTCGCCGTCCAATCCTTCGGGTGCCGCCTACAGCTGGGATGAGCTGAAGAAGATCACCGACGTTCTCGTCCGTCATCCGCATGTCTGGGTTCTCACCGACGACATGTACGAGCACCTGACCTATGGCGACTTCAAGTTCGTCACCCCGGCACAGGTCGAGCCGAGCCTTTATGACCGTACGCTGACCATGAACGGCGTGTCGAAAGCCTATGCCATGACCGGCTGGCGCATCGGCTACGCCGCCGGACCGCAGGCGCTGATCAACGCCATGGACATGGTGCAGGGCCAGCAGACATCCGGCACCAGTGCCATTTCGCAGTGGGCCGCCGTCGAGGCACTGGATGGAACGCAGGAACACCTGCCGGTGTTCAAGAAGGCGTTCGAAGGCCGCCGCGATCTCATCGTTTCCATGCTGAACCAGGCACCGCTGCTGCAGTGCCCCAAGCCGGAAGGCGCCTTCTACGTCTACCCGTCCTGCGCAGCCGCCATCGGCAAGACAGCACCGTCGGGCAAGGTGATCGAAACCGACGAGGATTTCGTCAGCGAACTGCTGTCGAGCGAAGCCGTTGCCGCCGTGCATGGCTCGGCGTTCGGCCTTGGACCGAACCTGCGCATTTCCTATGCGACGTCGGATGCCAAGCTCGAGGAAGCCGGCAAGCGCATCCAGCGCTTCTGCGCCAGCCTGCGCTGACCGCACAACCGGATTGAAGACAAAAAGGGGCCCATCGGCCCCTTTTTCTTTGCGGCAAAGGCTTCACGGCTTTGTGTTGATCGTTCTTGCACGGAAATGGCATATTTCCACCGCAACGCCGCAGAGATGAAAGAACAGTTATGGCCGCCATTCACCGCAAGCCCGCCTGGGCGATAGCCGAAGCCCTGGCAACCCCGGAAGCGGCATTCCTCAACCGGCGGTCGATCCTGCAGGCCTGGGGCCTTGGTGCGCTGGCAACCGCTGCGCTCACGGCACTGCCAAAGGCAGCGCGCGCAGCGGCGGAGCATAAACCCGCCGGCAATCCGGCGCTGTATCCCGCCAAGCGCAATGACGCCTATACGCTCGACCGCAGCCTGACCCCGGAAGAGATCAACGCGACATACAACAATTTCTACGAATTCGGATCGGACAAGGGCATTTATGCGGAAGCGCAGAGCCTCATCACCAATCCCTGGGCGATCGACATCGATGGCATGGTGGAAAAACCTTTCACCATCGAATTCGCCGATCTTGAAGCGAAAATCCCGCTTGAAGAGCGTCTCTACCGGCACCGCTGCGTCGAGGCATGGTCGATGACCATTCCATGGACCGGCTTTTCGCTGGCCAAACTGGTTGAGATGGCAAAGCCGCTCGCCTCGGCCAAATATATCCGGTTTGAAACCTTCAACGATCCGTCCATGGCCAGCGGCCAGAACGGCTTTCTCTATACATGGCCCTATGTGGAGGGCGTCACCATGGCGGAAGCGGCCAATGAGCTCGCCTTCCTGGTGACGGGCGCCTATGGCAAGCCGCTGCTCAACCAGTTCGGCGCGCCGATCCGCCTCGCCCTCCCGTGGAAATACGGGTTCAAATCGATCAAGTCGATCCGCAGGATCACCTTCACCGACAAGCGGCCGGTGAGCTTCTGGGAAGAACTGGCGTCGAACGAGTACGGTTTCTGGGCCAACGTCAATCCGGCGGTGGCACATCCGCGCTGGAGCCAGGCGCAGGAGCGCGTGCTGCACACGGGTGAAACCGTGCCGACACTGTTGTTCAATGGCTATGGCGATCAGGTCGCGTCCCTCTACACGGGGCTCGAAAACGAAACGCTCTATCGCTGATTTTTTGGAAACATACCCCAGAAAAGAAAAGAGGCCGGACAATTGCCCGGCCTTAAGTTTTGAAGGATGCCATTTCTGGCAAAACCTCCAGAGGGGAACACTAGCGGATGCGCAATGGGAGGAGGAGACGCATCGGCTAGTGATGTGGATATGGGCCCTTTAACCGTTTCTTGCAATCCCCCAATTGTGCAATGCACCCATGCACCAAATGCATACCGACAATTTATCGGCATTTTTGAAATGAGAGCGCGTGTTTGCGGTGCAATCCGGCAAGATCATGCTCCGAACCGGCCCGCTTACGAAAGAAAATTTTTTCGCAAAAATGCGAAAACAACCGATCAATAGGACCAGGTACGCGCCTTCGAGAAAAGGAAATCCCGAAACACGTGCAATTTCGCCGCGTTCTTGATTCCCTCGGGATAACAGAAGAACGTATCGAAGGATGGCAGCTCCATCTCCGGCAGCAGGCGCACGAGGGTCGAATCTTTCTCGACCATGTAATCGGGAAGCACGCCGAGGCCGACACCCTTCTGGATGGCGCGCTTGATCGACAGGAGGTTATTGATCTGCAGAACGGCTGGCCGCAGATTGCCGTCGGACCGGCCGATCCCTTCCAGCCAGTTGAGGTTGGTGAGGTAAGACGGTGCCGGCTCGCCAAAGCTGACGATGCGATGGGAATCGATCTCATCGATGTTTTCGATCTTGCCATATTTGGCGATGTAGCCCGGCGAGGCGTAGACGTGCATATGCACCGTGAACAGCCGCCGCTGGATCAGATCTGGCTGCTGCGGCTGGCGCAGGCGGATCGCACAATCCGCGTGGCGCATCGTCAGATCCAGCTCCTCGTTGTCGAGCAGCAGCTGCAGCTGCACTTCCGGATAGAGTTCGATGAATTCCTGCACGCGCTCGATCAGCCAGCCGGAACCGAGACCGACGGTGGTGGTGACGCGCAGCTTGCCCGACGGGCGGTCCTTGCTTTCGGTGAGGCGCGAGCGGACGTTTTCCAGCTTCATCAGCACTTCATGCGCCGTGCGGTACAGCACCTCGCCCTGCTCGGTCAGGATAAGGCCGCGCGCATGCCGGTGAAACAGGGGAACGCCGACATCCTGCTCCAATGCGCTCACCTGGCGGGAGATGGCCGATTGCGACAGATGCAGCGTCTCGGCGGCATGGGTGAATGACCCAGCCTCCGCCGCAGCATGGAATATTCGCAATTTGTCCCAGTCAAGCGACATGGCGCAGTCTCTCCCCCGTTCCGGTTCCGCATATCGCAACCGGCCTTATCTCAAACGCCGTTATTCGGCAGCCTGGCGCACCGGTTCCTGTGCCGCCAGCCAGCGTTCGGCCTCAAGGGCCGCCATGCAGCCCATTCCGGCCGCTGTCACGGCCTGACGATAGATATCGTCGGTGACATCGCCGGCGGCGAAAACACCGGGAACATCGGTCGCCGTCGAATCCGCAGCGGTCCACAGATAGCCATTCGGCTTATGCTTGAGTTTCCCCTTGAACAGTTCAACTGCCGGCGCATGCCCGATGGCGACAAAAACACCATGCGTTGCAAGGTCCGTCGTCTCGCCTGTCTTGATATTCTTCAGGCGCACGCCGGAAACCGATGCTGCCATAGGCGGCTTTGCCTCCGAACCCGTGATTTCGTCGATAACGTTGTCCCAGACGACTTTGACATTTTCGCGGGCAAACAGGCGGTCCTGCAGAATTTTTTCCGCACGGAAATGATCGCGGCGATGCACGACCGTGACGGACTTTGCCAGATTGGCAAGATAAAGCGCTTCCTCGACGGCCGTATTGCCGCCGCCGACAACGACGACATCCTTGTTGCGGTAGAAGAAACCGTCGCATGTGGCACAGGCGGAAACGCCGAAGCCCATGAAGGCCTGTTCGGTCGGGATTCCAAGCCATTTCGCCTGCGCACCCGTCGCGATGATCAGCGCATCGCAGGTGTACTGCGTGCCGCCATCACCGACGAGGCGGAACGGCCGGACGGAAATGTCCACTTCCGTGATGATATCGTGAATGATCTCGGCGCCGACATGTTCGGCCTGAATGCGCATCTGGTCCATCATCCATGGCCCCTGCACCGGATCGGCATAGCCCGGATAGTTCTCGACATCCGTGGTGATCATCAGCTGGCCGCCCTGCTGCAGACCGGCAACGATCACAGGTTTCAGGTTGGCGCGGGCCGCATAGATGGCTGCGGTATAGCCGGCAGGACCGGAACCGATAATGAGGACGGGCACGTGGCGCTGTGACATATCAAGACCTATAAACAGATGTTCAGCCAGAACGGGTTGGGAGCAGACTTATGATCATTTCCAATGCCATAAGGTAGTGGGTCAGCCCCCTCCGTTGCAAGGTCTGCGCGTGATATAGGCCGGTTAGCCACAGCTTGTACGCGGTGTTTTGCCGTTTGGCGCGCATTGTGGCGCCTGACGGAACCGGTTATGAAACATTCCCATGTCTCTCTTCCCGTTCTGAGGTCCGCTCATTTTTCGCACCATCATCAATATTTGCGCGCGATTTGGCCTGGTCATGGCGGCAGCCATGCTGATTCCCGCCGCTGTTGATCTGCATATTGGCAACCGGGACTGGATCACCTTCGTGGAATCGGCGATTTTCACCGGTGTGCTCTGCGGGCTTGTCGCCCTTGCAACCCACAATCCCGATATCCGGTTTACCCCGCGCCTCGGCTTTCTCCTGATCGTTTCCGTCTGGCTCACGGCGGCGCTGCTCGGGTCCCTGCCCCTCTATTTCTCGACGCTGCCGATCAGTTTCGCCAAGGCGCTGTTCGAATCCATGTCCGGCATCACATCGACGGGCGCCACCGTGCTGACAGGGCTCGATGCCATGCCGCGCGGCATCCTGCTCTGGCGCTCGCTCCTGTGCTGGTTCGGCGGTTTCGGTTTCGTCGGCCTCGGCCTGTTGCTGCTGCCGTCGCTGCGCGTGGGCGGCATCCAGCTCCTGCACATGGAATCCTCGGACAAGTCGGAGAAAATCCTGCCGCGCATCCACCAGATCGCCACCGGCATCATCATCGCCTATGTCAGCCTGACGGTGCTGTGCACCCTGTCTTACTTCGCCGCCGGCATGGGCATGTTCGATGCGGTCAATCACGGCATGACGACCGTCGCCACCGCCGGCTTTTCCACGCATGATTCATCCCTGGGCTTCTATGCCCACAACCGGGCCATTCTCGTCATCGCCACCATCTTCATGGTGCTCGGCGCCCTGCCCTTCGTGCTCTACATCAAGGCCGTCATGCCGCAGCGCCTGACCTCGCTCGCCGACCCGCAGGTGACATTGTTCCTCGTTATCGTCGTCGGCCTCAGCTTTTTCCTGGCGGTGGGGCTCACGCTGGAAACCGGCATCGGGTTTGGCGATGCCCTGATTGCCGCCGCGTTCAATCTCGTATCGATTATCTCAACCACAGGTTTTGCAACCGAAGACTATACGCGCTGGGGGCCGGAAGCCCTCGGCATTTTCTTCATCGTGACGTTCATCGGCGGCTGCGCCGGTTCCACCTCGGGCGGCATCAAGCTCAATCGCCTGATCATTCTCTGGCAACTGGCATCCGCCAGCCTGACGCGGCTGATCAGGCCGAACGCCGTTATTAAAATGCGCTATGGCCGGGCGGAAATCAGCCCGCAGGTGGCGCAATCCGCGCTGCTTTTCATCTTTCTCTACATGTCCTCACTGATCGTTGGAGCCACGGCGCTGACGATCCTCGGCAACGATCTCGGCACGTCGATCACCGGGGCACTGACGGCGCTTTCCAATGTCGGGCCGGGTTTCGGCGATACGATCGGGCCGGTCGGCAACTTTTCGACGCTCAGCGACCCCTCGCTTCTGCTCCTGAGCTATCTCATGCTGGCGGGCCGGCTGGAAATCATCACGGTCGTCATTCTGTTTACACGCAGCTTCTGGAGCCGGTAGAGGCTTTCCTGCTATGAACCTGTTTGTAACCGGATGCGAATGCATTACACAGCGGCAGGAATCGCCTATGGTGCTCGCTGTAAGCGCCTTTTTGACAGGGATATAATCAGACCATGCCTTTGAAGGCGGACTTGGACGAGATCGACTGGAAAATCCTGAAACAGCTTCAGGACAATGGCCGCATCACCAATGTGGAGCTTGCCGAACGTGTCGGCATATCGGCACCGCCCTGCCTGCGCCGGGTGCGCAAGCTGGAGGAAGGCGGCATCATCCAGGGCTACCGGGCCATCCTGAACGGTTCGATCCTCGGCCAGGATATCGTCGCCTTCTGCATGATCAGGCTGCATCGACAATCGGACGCCGACCTGAAGAGCTTTGCCGAAAAGACCAACAGCTGGACCATCGTGCGCCGCGCATGGATGGTGTCGGGCGAATCCGACTTCCTCCTGCATTGCGTGGCGAGCGACATCAGCATTTTCCAGAATTTCGTCATCGAAGACCTGACATCGACGCCGAATGTCGATTCCGTCCGCACCTCGCTGACGATCCGCGCGGTCAAGAACGAACCATTGATGGTGCTCTGACTCTATCGGCGAATTTTCGAATAGAAGAACAGCAAGACACGGTAGTACGGCCGGAGCACTTCGCGCTTCAGCTTGTCCGACAGAGTCTTTTTGCCCTGGACGACCGTGCCACCCAGATTGAAATCGATCTCGCGAATGGTGATGGGCCGGGCGGACAGCATGCGCACCGGGTGCAGCCAGCGCATCTGCAGCGTGGTGTCCACCGGCCGGTCGAACCGCTTCGTTGCTGCAAGCAGCGCAATCGCGGCATCGCGACCGATCAGCTGCATCTGCATGCCGAGGCCGGGCAATGCGGGCTGCATGACGGCGTTACCACCCTGGCGGGCAATATCGCCGCCCTTTTCGCCCCGCGTCCAGCGCGGAAAGCGGATGTAATCGCCGGGCCGCACCGTCTCCATCGCCAGCGTCAGCTGATCGGCAAAGCCCGGATCGATATCGACATCGTCCTCGATGACCAGGCCCGCATCGAGATTGCCGTCGACAATCGCCTGCCACGCCTTGCGATGCGAGAGAAAGCAGGCGATCTCGGTGGTGCGCAACGGGAAGGGATAAGGCGGGAAATGCCGGGATTTCCGGCTGTAGACCGCTGTGATTTCACCCTCGCTGAGCTGCTGCGCGTCGACGGCGTCGATAATCTCCGCTGCAACCGGCAGCCGCTGCATCAATGCCCTGACATGCGCGCCGCGTTTTTCAGCACGCTTGAGGTGAATGATGAACGCGGCAACCTTCATGATCCAGCCCGGATGCTGCCCGCGAAGAGGCGCTCGTAGACGGTGAGGATTTTCTCCGCTTCGTTCTGCAGCGGGAAATTTTCCCGCACATGTTCGAGCCCGGCCTTTCCGGCTTCCTCGCATTTTGCCGGATCGGCGAGATAGCGTTCGATGGCCTCTTCCAGTGCCGGCCGGTCACCCGCCGGAACAACGGTGCCCGTGGCACGCTCCACCATCTCCGCATAGGCGCCGGCATCGCTGGTCACAACGGCGGTTTGCGAGGCCATGGCTTCCAGCGGCGTCAGGCCGAAACCTTCATTGCGCGACGGCGCGACATAAAGGGTCATGCGGCGGTACCAGAGTTTCACGTCAGGCACTTCGCCCAGAAAGAGCAGGCGATCCTGCAATCCCGCCGTGGCAATCTTCTCGCGCAGTGCCTGCTCGAACCCCTTGTGCTCGGCGGTTGTCCGGCCCGTCATGACGGCCGTCCACGCGGGATAGCGCGGCAGGAGATTGATCATGGCATCGACAAAAAGATCCGTGCCCTTCGAATGGCGGATACGCCCGGAACAGCCGACAAGATATGTGCCCGGCAGGCCGGAGGCGGCAAAGGCATCCTCGGGCGTTGCCGGCGGATGGAAGGTGTCCGTATCCACGCCGTGCATGATCACGGTGTGCGGCACCTGCAGATAGCTGCCGGATTTGGCGCTGGTGGCAATCACAGCGTTCATCCGCCGGATCAGCCATTTGGTGAAGGGCTTGTGGTCGCGCTGCGCTGCCGAGGTAAAGAGCAGCGACAGCTTCATGCGCAGGACATGGCGCATCAGAACGCCCGCAAGCATCTCGTTGTTGCGGCGGGCATGCCAGATTCGGAAGGGTCTGGTCTTTGGCCTGAACCAGAAACCGGGCAGCGAACGCCACCCGATTTTCGGCAGGGTGTCGGGAAGACCCGGTCCCATGGCCACGATTTTGAGGCCGTTGGCCCGCTGCAGCGGAATGAGCTGCACGATAGTCGAGGTGACCCCGGAAAGCTTGCGCTTGAAATTCGGAGCGATCACCTCGACGTTGCTTACCGGTTCCGGCACGATATCAGGCGAACTTGAACCCGACGATTTCATACGAACGGGCGCCGCCCGGTGCATTGACCTCGATCGTGTCGCCTTCGCTCTTGCCGATCAGGGCACGGGCGATGGGTGAGGAAATGGAAATGCGGCCGGCTTTCGGATCAGCTTCCTGATCGCCGACGATCTGGTAGATCTTCTTGTCTTCCGTATCTTCGTCGATCAGCTGGACGGTGGCGCCAAACTTGATCTTGTCGCCGGACAATTTCGAGATATCGATGATTTCGGCATGCCCGATATAGCCTTCGAGCTCGCTGACGCGGCCTTCATTGTGGCTCTGGGCTTCCTTGGCGGCATGATACTCGGCATTTTCCGAGAGGTCGCCATGGGCGCGCGCTTCCGAAATTGCCAGGATGATGCGGGGCCGCTCTTCCTGCTGGCGCCAGCGCAATTCTTCCTTGAGCTTGTCAAATCCGCCTTGAGTCATCGGGACCTTTTCCATGCCCTCTCCTTTCGCAGTCAAGTGTCAAATGCGCCCCGCCAGGGCCGCGCGACACAAAAAGAAAACGGTCACCGAAGCTCAAGACTTCGGAACCGTTCAGTCATTCGTCGTTTAATATAGCACTCTTTCCGGCGATTTCACGAAGAAAGTAGAAAATGTCGCGGATCGGCCGGTTTTCCCTGTGCCGCCGGGGAGCAATGCTGCCTTCGGGGCTCTTGCAGTCCATCACGGCAATCGATAGAGCAGGCTGCGGGCAAGGGATGACCGCGGATATTCTGTGGATTCATCATGACGCAAGGCCGTGCCAATCTGTTGCTGCTTGTCGCAGGCGCCATCTGGGGCCTCGGTTTTGTTGCGCAGGCGAGTGCCGTCGGCAATGTCGGCGCCTTTCTGTTCATCGGACTGCGCTTTGCCCTGGCAAGCCTGACCGTTGCGCCGCTGGCATGGCGCGAAGCCCGGCTGGCGAAACACCGCCTCACCCGCCGGGATTACGGCAGCTTCATCTTCATCGGCCTGTTCCTGTCCATCGGCTCGGTTCTGCAGCAGATGGGCCTTGCCACGACAATGGTCACCAATTCCGGCTTTCTCACCGGCCTCTATGTGGTGATGGTGCCGATCCTCGGCGTCATGCTGTTCTGGAGCTGGCCGAGCCCGATTGTCTGGCCCTGTGCGCTGACGGCGCTGGGCGGCATCTATCTCCTGTCGGGCGGACAGCTCAACAATCTGACGACCGGTGACTGGCTGACCATCCTGTGCGCCGTCTTCTGGGCGCTGCAGATCATCTTCATCAACCGTCTCGCGCATGAAAACGGCCGGCCGTTCATGCTTTCCTTCGTGCAGTTCCTGACCTGCGCCGTGTTCGGCTTTACCCTTGCGGCGTTCATGGAACCGTTCAACTGGCCATCGGTCATGCTGTCCTGGCCGGCGATCCTCTTCGGCGGCGTGTTCTCCTGCGGCATTGCCTTCACCCTGCAGGCGGTCGGCCAGCGCTATACCAGCGCGCCGCAGGCGGCCATCATGCTTTCCTCCGAAGCGCTGTTCGCGGCGCTCTTCGGCGCCATCCTCCTCGGCGAGCGCATGACGGTCCACGGCATGATCGGCTGTGCGCTGATCTTCATCGCCATGATCACGGTTGAAATCGTCCCGGCCCTGCGCAACCGGACGGATGCCGCCTAGGGTGCAATCCCTGCCTTGTTGCCGACACAGGCATTACCGCCGCCGCTGACCTTTCCTTTACACTTTGGTCTTATTTTATCCGCGTCTGCGCTTGGTTTCAGGCGAAAAGGATGTGGTGACATGAGTTTTGCGTTGTCGTCCGCCGTGCCCTTGCGGCGCCTTACGACCGTCTTTGTCCTGTGCACGGCAACCGCGCTCAGCGCCTGCGGCATGGGCGATGTGCGTCGCCCGCAGGCCAATGTCGGCCATGGCGCAAGCCCTGCGGAATCAGGCGACTATATAGCGGTGGCTCCCGCCGCGGACATGACGCCCGACACCGCTGCCCCCGACAATTCAATGGCTGACAATTCCCTGGCAGGCGAAGAAAACCGCATTGCCAACAATGAAGCGGACCAGCCGGTGGCGCAGGAACAGAACCTGGCGGCGGCGCAACCCGTGATGACGGAAGAAAACCACGCGCTGACCAGCCGCGAACAGAATTACGGCTACGCCGGTGGCAATCTGCGCGATCCCATGGCGCGCAACGAGAGCCGCTATGCCGTGCCGGCGGGCGAAATCGCCTGCCGGACCCAGCTCAAGCAGCTTGGCGTCGTCTTCCAGGAGCACGCGCCGATCAATGATGGCGGCGTGTGCCGTATCGACAACCCGCTGACGGTCAGCGGCTTCGCCAGCGGCCAGATCCGGCTGAAGCCGAGTGCCACGCTGAACTGCCAGATGACCCTGGCCTTTGCCCGCTGGGTCAAGGGCGACCTGCAGCCGTCGACGCGGCTGCGCTATCTCTCCGGCGTCAACACCATTCATCAGGCCTCGAGCTATTCCTGCCGCACCATGAGCAACCGGCCGGGCGCCAACATGTCAGAGCATTCCAAGGGCAATGCGCTGGATATCGCCAAGATCACCCTGAACAACGGCACCGATATCAAGGTGCAGAAGCCGGGGTTCTTCGCTTTCCGGCAGCGCGGCCTGCTCAACAATGTCCGCTCCGATGCCTGCGACTACTTCACCACGGTGCTCGGCCCCGGTTACGATATTTTCCACCGCGACCATTTCCACTTCGACCTGATGCAGCGGCGCAACGGCCATCGCGCCTGCCGCTAACGCGCCCTATTGGTGGCCGGGTTCCTTGATCCGGCCGACATATTCCCAGATCGTCACCACGATCAGGATCAAGCTGGTTGCAGCACCGAGCACGAGCGGCGAGAGCGCCCCGCCCGAAAAGGCCAGACCGGCCCACAGGACCAGTCCCGCCATATGCGAAAGCGGTGGCCTGCCCTCCACATAGCCCTTGAACAGCAGGTTGCCGATGAGATAGAGCGCCGTTCCGCCGATCGAGGTCCAGAGCACCGAGGGCGCGGAATGGCCGAGCGGATGCGCCAGCACCAGTTCATCGGAAACGGCCACCACGATGATGCCGGCCACCAGCAGCACATGGATATAGGTATAGGCGACGCGGGCGATGCGGCCGGGATCATCGGTCGACGCGATCTTGTGGTGCGCGCGCAGCTGCCCGACATTGAAATAGATCAGCCACATGGCCACCGAAGCCACGAAGGTCGTCAGGAAGGCCGAGAACGCAATGAAGGTCCATTCCTGCTCGGCGAATGTCGCGCCGGATACAAGGATGGATTCGCCGAGCGCAATGATGATGAACAGCGCGGCGCGCTCGGCCATGTGGTCGCCGTCCACGTCCCAGTCCGCCGTCGTCGATGCGCCAAGGCCAGGGGTGCGGAAGCCCAGCGCCGGACCCGCCAGCTCGATCAGCAGCGCAGCCAGCCAGAAAAACACCCGGTTTTCCGGATCGGCCAGCCCGCCGCTGATCCAGAACACGGCGGAGACGCCAAGCCAGATCGAGATGCGCACGAAGTTCAGGTAGTTGGAGCGGTTGTGGTGGCGCATCGCCCACATGACGAAGAGCGAGCGGCCCAGCTGCATGGTGACGAAAGCCAGGGCAAAAACCAGCCCGCGGCCGGCGAAGGCCGTGGGTATGGACGTTGACAGCACCAGCCCCGCCAGCATCAGCACGAACAGCATCACCCGGACCGGCGGCGTCGTCGGATCGAGCCAGTTGGTCACCCACGCCGTGTAGACCCACACCCACCAGACCGCCGCGAGCAGCAGCGCGCTTTCGCCAAGCCCCTTGAGGCTGAGGTCATGCAGCAGGAAGTGCGAAATCTGGGTGATGGCAAAGACGAAGACGAGATCGAAGAACAATTCGACGAAATCGACTTTCGCGCTGTCGCTCCCGCCCCGTATACGCGCGTAATTCCGGATTGCCCCAGACAGTGCCATGCATCGCCCTCCAACATCAGACCCTGAAAAAACGCTGCCTGATTAATGCCGCCAATCCAAGCCTTTTGCGATTTTAACCACAGGATGGTGCATGTATCCCGCAAGCGGGCGTGTGAAGACTACTGACAAAACGCCCTTGTCATCGCCATGCCGACTGCCTCTAATGCCGCAAATCACCACCCTTGGGAAAGGCTTACCATGCGCTTCACGGACCGCTATCCGATCATCGTCACCGAGAAAAAAGAGGCTTGCCGCGATTTCTGGATACGGCATCTCGGCTTCACCAGCGGTTTTGACAGCACATGGTTCTGCTGGCTCGCGGGCGAAGACCATACGGCCTCCATCGCCTTCATGACGCCGGACCATCCGTCGGCGCCGCCCGGCCCGGAAAGCTTTGGTGGCAGGGGCATGTGTTTCGAGCTGCAGGTGGATGACGCGGCGGCGGCTTTTGAAAAGGTCACCGCAAGCGGATTGCAGGTGGAATATCCGTTGACCGACGAGCCTTTCGGCCAGCGCCGTTTCGGTTTTCACGATCCGTCGGGCCTGTGGATCGACATTGTCGAGCAGATCGAACCGCAGGCCGGTTTCTGGGACAAATATATGATTGGCGGTTAGCCTTTCGTTTCCGGCGGCACCGGTGTCGGCTTGCCTGATGTGTCGAGTGCCACCATGACGAAATCCGCATGGGTCACCCGCTCCATCAGGTCGGAGAGGTAGCGTTGTGCCCATGCTTCCACCTTCAGCGTGATGGAGGTGCGCCCGACATGCTCGATATGCGTGTAGACGCACAGCGTATCGCCGATCTTGACCGGCTTGGCGAAGGCCATTTCCTTCACCGCCGCCGTCACCACCCGGCCGCGTGCCCGTTCCGCCGCGCGGATACCGCAGGACAAGTCCATCTGTGCCATGACCCAGCCGCCAAAAATATCGCCGGCGGCATTGGCATCCGCAGGCATGGCAAGCGTGCGCAGGGTCAGTTCGCCGATCGGCTTGGTTTCTTCACTCACGTCCGGTCTCCATAGGCATGTGCATATGGGCTTATGATGCAGTGCAATAGAGGCAATGGAAAGACCTTCTGTGCAAGAACTGTCAGAAAGCCGACATGCGGGGTCGTTGCACGGTTTTTGACATGCGCGCCCTCTCCCTTAGGGTCGGGCGGACAGTGAACCACCGGAGCAGGCCATGAAAATCACCGATGTAAAAACCTTCGTCGTGGGCAACCCGCCGCCATCGTTTGGAGGCACGTGGTTCATCTTCGTCAAGCTCACCACCGATTCCGGTGTCGTCGGTTATGGCGAGGCCTACAATTCGACGGTCAGCCCGCAGGTCATGCGCACCGTGATCGAGGACGTCGCCGAGCGCTGGCTCATCGGCCAGGACCCGCACCATATCGAGCGGTTTTTCCGCCGCGCCTATTCCGGCGGCTTCACCCAGCGTCCTGACGTGACCATCATGGGTGCCGTATCGGCGCTGGAGATGGCCTGCTGGGATATCATCGGCAAGGAAGCCGACAAGCCCGTCTACGAATTGCTGGGCGGGCGGGTGCACGAGCGGCTGCGCAGCTATACCTATCTCTATCCCAAACCCGAACTGGGCGAGACCTCGGCGATCTACTGGAATGCCGAAGCCTCGGCGGAGCGCGCCGCGGAATATGTGGCGCAGGGCTACACCGCCGTGAAATTCGATCCGGTCGCGCCCTACACCTCCTTCGACCCGCGCCAGCTTTCGCTCGAAGAACTCGATCTCGGCGAAAAATTTGTCCGGCTGGTGCGCGAGGCTGTCGGCTCCAAGGCGGATATCCTGTTCGGCACCCATGGCCAGATGACACCGACCAGCGCCGTGCGGCTGGCCAGACGGCTCGAGCCCTACGATCCCTTGTGGTTCGAAGAGCCGGTCCCGCCAGATATGCCGGAGAACATGGCCTATGTGCAGCAGCACACCACGATCCCCGTGGCGACGGGCGAACGCCTCACCACGAAATATGAGTTTCAGCGGGTGCTGGTGAACCGTGCCGCCAATATCCTGCAGATGGATCTGGGGCGTGTCGGCGGCATCCTGGAGGCCAAGAAGATCGCCGGCATGGCTGAAACGTTTCATGCGCAGATCGCCCCGCATCTCTATTGCGGACCGATCGTCGGCGCGGCCAATATCCAGCTTTCCACCTGCAGCCCGAATTTCCTCATTCTCGAATGCATCCAGGCCTTTGGCGGGTTCCATGCCAAGCTGCTCAAGACGCCGCTTCAATGGGAAAACGGCTATGTCATCCCGCCGACGGCGCCGGGCCTCGGCGTCGAACTCGATGAAGCGGTGGCCGAAGCCCATGCCTATGACGGCCACGAACTGCATCTGAACATGGGCCGCGACCCGCTGATCGTCTGACCGCAGCAGCACCCGGTTGTTGAAAAATTGTCACGCCGGCGGCGGTTCGGCGTGCCTGCCGCCGGCCGGGCGGTGCTTTTAAGTTGCAGTGCGGCCGAAATACTGGTTCTAACTTCCGGAGTGCTGTCCGGAGTGTGTTCATGACCGTATCCCGCTTGTCGGCCTTTCTGCTCGTGATGCTTGTGCTGACAGGGTGCGGTGGTCGTGCTGTGCTGGGTCTCACATCCCAACATGTCATCAAGGCCAATGCGGCGGTGCCCGCGCCGGTGCTGAACGACAAGACCGGACCCAAGGCCGTCATTCCGATCTTCGTCGCGACCAGCCGCGAGCGGTCGGACAATCTCTCCCTGCCCTATTCGGCCAAGCGGTCGCCAACCCTCAATTTTGCCCGCGTCGATGTCGGCATCCCGCCGAACCACAAGCGCGGCGAAGTGGAAAAGAGCAGCAGCAAACCCAATCCGGCCCGGGATTTTGCCGCAACGGCGTTCCAGCCCTATGACAGCAAGCAGGTCTTCGTCGAGAAGATCAACGCGGAACTGGCCAAACGTCCCGCCAACCAGCGCGAGCTGTTTGTTTTCGTCCACGGCTACAACAACAATTTTGCCGACAGCGTCTTCCGGCAGGCGCAGTTCGCCTATGATTACGGCCTCCCCGCCGTTTCCGTCCATTATTCCTGGCCCTCGGCGGGTTCACTCGGCCTTTACGTCTATGACCGCGACAGCGCCACCTATGGCCGCGACGGTCTTGCCGAACTTCTGCAACTGGCCGCGGCGACGAAGGCGACGAAAATCCTGCTGGTCGGCCATTCCATGGGCTCGTTCGTGGTCATGGAAGCCCTGAGCCAACTGGCGCAGACCGGCCATCGCGACGTGTTCCGCCGCCTGTCGGGCGTCATGCTGGCGGCGCCGGACATCGATATCGACGTGTTCCAGGGACAGGTCCGGGATATCGGCGAACTGCCAAAACCCTTTACGGTGCTGGTTTCCCGCGCCGACAGTGCCCTGAGCGTATCAGGACGGATTACCGGCGGCCACCCGCGCGTCGGCGACGGCTCCAGCATCGCCGTGCTGCAGAAACTCGGCATCGTCGTCCTCGATGCGTCCGACCTCGACGGCGGGTCGCATGGGGTATTCGCAAGCTCGCCGACGCTGATGAACATGGTGCGCAGCGGGCAATTGTCGCAGAAAGTGCTGTCCGGTGACGAAACACCCGCCGGGCAGTCCGTTCTCGCCGATGGCACCTCCGTCATAACAGGCGCAGCGTCGCTTGTGATCTATCTACCCGCCCGGCTTCTCGGCGCCGTTCAGTAGGCCGCCGGCGGGAGACACGAAACCAACAATCCGCGACATAAATTTTTATCGCGGATTGTTGGTTAAGTCATGATTCCGCTGTATTTTTTTGAAGAATTCGCTCATATATCAATTCTCTCTTTTCTGAAAGATCGGTCCGTGCCTCTCCATATCGAGCTCGTTGGCAGTCTTGCTGCCTTGATCACCACCCTGTGCTGGGTTCCGCAGATCATCAAGATCGTTCGGCACCGGGAAACCGGCAGCATTTCGCTCATCAGCAATGCTTCGCTGGCACTTGGCGTGTTGCTCTGGCTGTTCTACGGTATCATGATCAGTTCCTGGCCGGTCATCGCGGCAAACGCCACCACGCTGCTGCTGATCCTGACCATTCTCGGCCTCAAGCTGCGCTACGGCTGATACCCCGGAACAGGACGGACCCTGACAATCCTCCTGACAACCTTATGTCAGGAGCCTGCCGCTTCCGGCGACTTTTGCGGACTTGGCTCTTTCCATTTTGCCGGACTCCCACCATATTCAACCCATGGTTAAATCTCCTGACAAATATAACGCGGATGGTTTCGGCGAAGCGCCGCAATCGGAACTGGAAGGCACACCGCTCTCCGGCTCGATCAGCGATTGGGCCAAGCAGATTTCCGAGGAAACGGCCAAGCCGCAGCCCAAGGTGACGAAGCCGAAGAAGACAGCGGCCAAGCCAACCAGCAGTTCCAGGACCTCGCGCGGCACCTCCATCGGCGGATCGAGCGATCCGAAGACGCGTGCCGCGGCCGGACTGAACCCGGTCGCCGGCCTGGATATCGCGCTGGAAGACACCGCCAACCTCCCCGCAGGCGGCGCTACTGCCACCGTTGCCGCGCTCTCCGCCCTGATCGAAAGCGGCAATCCGCTGTTCAAGAACGGCACGGCCTGGCAGCCGCACCGCCCTGCCCGCCCTTCGAAATCCGAAGGCGGCATCGCCATCCGCATGGAAACGGATTTCCAGCCCTCCGGCGACCAGCCGACGGCCATCCGCGATCTCGTCTCCGGCATTGCCGACGATGACAAGACGCAGGTGCTTTTGGGTGTCACCGGTTCGGGCAAGACCTTCACCATGGCCAAGGTCATCGAGGAGACCCAGCGCCCGGCCCTGATCCTCGCGCCCAACAAGACGCTGGCGGCGCAGCTTTACGGGGAGTTCAAATCCTTCTTCCCCAACAATGCGGTCGAGTATTTCGTTTCCTATTACGATTACTACCAGCCGGAAGCCTATGTGCCGCGCTCGGATACGTTCATCGAGAAGGAATCGTCGATCAACGAGCAGATCGACCGGATGCGCCACTCGGCCACCCGTTCGCTGTTGGAACGCGATGACGTGATCATCGTCGCCTCCGTCTCCTGCATCTACGGTATCGGATCGGTCGAGACCTATACGGCCATGACCTTCGAGATGAAGATCGGCGACCGGCTCGACCAGCGGGCGCTGCTCGCCGATCTGGTGGCGCAGCAGTACAAGCGGCGCGAGATGGATTTCACCCGCGGTTCGTTCCGGGTGCGCGGCGACACGATCGAACTGTTCCCGGCCCACCTTGAGGACCGGGCCTGGCGCATTTCCATGTTCGGTGACGAGATCGAGACGATCACGGAATTCGACCCGCTGACGGGGCAGAAGACCGGCGATCTCAGCCAGGTGAAGATTTATGCCAACTCGCACTATGTGACGCCGCGCCCGACACTGAACCAGGCGATCAAGTCGATCAAGGAAGAGCTGAAGCACCGGCTGGTGGAACTCAACCAGGCGGGACGCCTGCTCGAAGCGCAACGGCTGGAGCAGCGCTGCACCTTCGACCTGGAAATGCTCGAAGCCACCGGTTCCTGCGCCGGCATCGAGAACTATTCGCGTTATCTCACCGGCCGCAAGCCGGGCGAGCCGCCACCCACGCTGTTCGAATATATCCCCGACAATGCGCTGGTTTTCATCGACGAAAGCCATGTGACCGTTCCGCAGATCGGCGCGATGTACAAGGGCGACTTCAGGCGCAAGGCAACGCTGGCCGAGTACGGCTTCCGCCTGCCCTCGTGCATGGACAACCGTCCGCTGCGTTTCGAGGAATGGGACGCCATGCGCCCGCAAACCGTTGCGGTTTCGGCGACCCCGAGCAATTGGGAAATGGAAGAAGCCGGCGGCGTGTTCGCCGAGCAGGTCATCCGGCCGACCGGCCTGATCGATCCGCCGGTCGAGGTGCGTCCGGCCAAATCACAGGTCGACGACGTTCTCGGTGAAATCCGCGAGACATCGGCAAAGGGCTACCGCACGCTGGTCACCGTCCTGACCAAGCGCATGGCCGAAGACCTGACGGAATATCTGCACGAGCAGAGTATCCGCGTGCGCTACATGCACTCGGACATCGATACGCTCGAGCGCATCGAAATCCTGCGTGACCTGCGGCTCGGCGCCTTCGATGTGCTCGTCGGCATCAACCTGCTGCGCGAGGGCCTGGACATTCCCGAATGCGGGTTCGTCGCCATTCTCGATGCGGACAAGGAAGGGTTCCTGCGCTCGGAAACATCGCTGATCCAGACCATCGGCCGCGCCGCCCGCAACGTCGACGGCAAGGTCATCCTCTATGCCGACCACGTGACGGGTTCGATGGAACGGGCCATGGCGGAAACCAGCCGCCGCCGCGAAAAGCAGGAAGCCTACAACCCGGCCAACGGGATCACGCCCGCCAGCATCAAGAAGAATATCGGCGATATCCTCAACAGCGTGTACGAGCGCGACCACGTCCGGGCGGATATTTCCGGCTTTGCCGAGTCTGGCGCGATGATGGGCAACAACCTCAAATCGCACCTCGAACATCTGGAAAAGCAGATGCGCGATGCCGCCGACGATCTCGACTTCGAAGTGGCGGCACGGCTGCGCGACGAGATCAAACGGCTGCGCGAGACGGAGCTGGCCATATCGGACGACCCGATGGCGCGCGAAGTGGAACTGGAAAGCCCGGTCAGCGGCCGCACCAAGGGCCGGCACAATGCCGGCCGCGCCATGCACCGCGTGGTCACCGACGAGAACAGCGATCCGAACTCGCCGCTGTTCCGCAAGAACACGCTGGATGAGATGACTGTCGGCCGGACCGAAAAGCCCGTGCGCGGCGCCGTGCCGGAAAAACCGGCCGGTCCCGGCGGTACGAACCGGAACGACGATACCATCATTCGCCGCGAGCGCAGCGGCATCGGCTCCTATGAGGACGCAAACGATGCGCGCAAGAAGCGCCGCCCGGGCAAGACGGGACGTCCGGGGCGGTAGATCAGAATACTCACCCTCCCTCTGTCCGGCAGGACAGAGGGAGGGTGTAAATCCCATCCCTACTCCGCGTCCCTCCCGAACACAGCCGCGCCGACCCGCTTGATCTCCCGGGCAAAATCAGGATCATCCACGGCGCGCGCCAGCACCACGGTGCCCACCAGCCCCGCCATGATGGCGATGGCCTTTTCGCGCTGCCGGGCTTTGCTGCGGCCGGTCACGGCGTTGACGAGAATATCGAGAAGTGCCTTGGTGCCCTCGGTGAAACGCGAACGGACAGGACCGCCACGCCGCGCGATATCCGGCGCCAATGCTGCCATCATGCAGCCGCTCATCTGCCCTTCACCATGGGCGTCACCCGCCAGATAGGATTGGGTGATCGCGCCGAGCGCATCATCGGGCGAGGCCTCGGACAGGCTGGTCCACCGCCGGACCGACAAAGCCATGGCCGCCGCGCAGGCCTCGGCGATCAGGTCATCCTTCGAATTGAAATGACCATAGAAACCGCCATGGGTGAGCCCCGCGCTTTTCATCACATCGGCGACGCCGATGCCGTCAAAACCCTTTTCGCGGAACTGCTGTCCGGCGATCTCGATGATGCGGGCGCGGTTCTGTGCTGCCTGGTCCCTGCTGACGCGCATGAAACATCCCTTCAAAAAAACTGCATTGACAATTTATATGATGACCGTCATCAATAGTCAATATGATGATCGTCATCTAAAAGCCGATTACCCTCCAGGGAACACGAACATGATTTCATCGCCTCTCGCTGCCGCGCTTGCCCGGCGCAATATCCACTATGGCTGGGTCGTCGTATCCGTCACCTTCCTCACCATGCTTGTGACGGCAGCGGCCGTCGGCGCCCCCGGCGTGCTCATCGTGCCGCTGGAAAAGGAATTCGGCTGGACGACGGAACAGATTGCCACCGCCTTTTCCATCCGGCTGCTGCTGTTCGGGCTGATGGGCCCGTTCGCCGCGGCGTTCATGAACTATTTCGGCGTGCGGAAGGTCGTGTGCGTGGCGCTTGCGCTGATCGCCGGCGGCTCCTTCCTGTCCCTCGGCATGACGCAGATCTGGCAGCTCATCCTGCTGTGGGGCGTGGTGATCGGCTTCGGCACCGGCCTGACCGCCATGGTGCTCGGTGCGACAGTTGCCACCCGCTGGTTCACCGACCGGCGCGGGCTGGTGCTGGGCATGCTCACGGCAAGTTCGGCCACCGGGCAGCTGGCTTTCATGCCACTCATGGCCTCCATCAGTGAAAACTACGGCTGGCGCGCGGCGACCATGATGGTCTGCGCCCTGCTCGCCGTCGCAGCGGCCGCCGTCTTCCTGCTGATGCGGGACCGCCCGTCCGATGTCGGCCTGCCCGCCTATGGCGAGAAGGACGTGGCCAAGACCGCACCGATTACCGGCGGCCTGCTGTCGCTCATCATCCTGCCGCTGGCCACCCTCAAGGAAATATCGCGCACCAGCACGTTCTGGGTGCTGTTTGCTACCTTCTACATCTGCGGCGCCAGCACCAACGGCCTCATCCAGACCCACTTCGTCGCGCTCTGCGGTGATTACGGGCTTGCGGCAGTCACCGCCGCCAGCGTGCTGGCCATGATGGGTTTCTTCGATTTCTTCGGCACGATCGGCTCCGGCTGGTTGTCCGACCGGGTCGACAACCGCTGGCTGCTGTTCTGGTACTATGGCCTGCGCGGCGCCTCGCTGCTGTTCCTGCCCTACAGCAATTTTTCGATCTATGGCCTGTCGCTGTTCGCCATGTTCTACGGTCTCGACTGGATCGCCACCGTGCCGCCGACGGTCAAGCTGGCAACGGACCGTTTCGGCCGGGAGAAGGCCGGCATGGTGTTCGGCTGGGTCTTTGCCGGTCATCAGCTCGGCGCCGCATCGGCGGCCTATGGCGGCGGTTTTGCCCGTACGGAATATGCTAGCTACCTCCCCGCCTTCTTCACCGCCGGTATCCTGTGCCTGATCGCCGCGCTGCTGGCGCTGACCATCCGCAAGAGCAGCAAGGACGACCGCGTCGGCGAACCCGCCATCGCGCATTAAGCCGCAAGGCTTCTGCGCCTCGAGCAGTAGAGACTATTGAACAACACGCGCGCGGCGACCGGCGGCTTTGGCCCGGTTGCCGCACGTTTCCATGCTGCACCAGCGGCGCGTGTGATTCTTGCTGGTGTCGTAGAACATGATGCAGCAGCGCTCATTGCTGCAGTGGCGGACATTCGTCGCTTCGGTGGAAACAAACCGGGCAAAGTCAGTGGCGATTGCAGCCAAGACGCTTTGCGGCCCGCTGGTGACAGGCTTTGCACTGGTCGCCCACCCGCTCCCTGCATTCTGCAGAACTGTCGCGACGGGATGCTCCGCCATGCGCCGGTTGATATCGGCGACAAAGACAGGATTGAGCGCCGTCCCGGCCGCGAGACTGTCCGCCGCCGCGCGCAAGTGCGCACGGAACGCCTGCGCCTCGGTCAGGGCCGCGTCGAACGTGGCCGCATCATCCTCGTCAGCCTGAAGATCGGCCGTCTTCGCCCACTGCAGAAACGCACCGTCATTGCCGATGAGATCGATGAGCGCGCCATCGATGATCTGCGTGTTGACGAAATCCAGCCAGAGGGCATTGCCCAGAAAAATGAATGGCATCGCATGTCCTTTCGCTCCTAGAAGTAACCATCAAAATTCAATTTGACAAGTTACTCCATTTGAGTAACCATCAAAATATAATTTAGACGGTGCAACCATCCATCCAACAGGAGCAGGAACGATGTCACAATCGAACGAACACGCACGCCCGGTGATCAGCTACCAGACCGAAGAGATCGACGGTCTCAAGATTTTCTACCGCGAAGCAGGGCCGAAGGACGCGCCGACGCTGCTCCTGCTGCACGGCTTTCCCACCTCGTCGCATATGTTCCGCGACCTCATTCCGTTGCTGGCCGACCGCTACCACGTTGTCGCGCCGGATTATCCCGGCTCGGGCTACAGCGACGCCCCGTCCCACACGGCGTTCCGCTATACGTTCGACCATCTCGCCGACATCATCGACGCATTCACCCGCAAGCTTGGCCTCAAGCGCTACACCCTTTACGCGCAGGATTTCGGCGGCCCCGTCGGTTTCCGCCTCGCCTCCCGCCATCCCGAACGGGTGACGGCGATTGTCGTGCAGAACGCCGTGGCGCATGAAGAAGGCCTGTCGGACGGCTTTGCCGCCGCGCGCCGCCTGTGGGCCGACCGCAATGCGGAGACGGAGGCCGCCATGCGCCGCCACCTCTCGATCGAGGACACAAGGGGCCAATACCTGTTCGGCGCGAAAGATCCGGCCCGCATCAGCCCCGATGCCTGGACCCACGCGCAGAACGGCCTTGACCGTCCCGGCATTGCCGAGGCCCAGCTCGACCTGCTCCATGATTACCAGTCAAATCTCAAGCAGTACCCGCATTTCCACGCCTATTTCCGCGAACATCAGCCGCCCATGCTGATCACCTGGGGCAAGCATGATCCGTTCTTCGCGCTTGCCGGGGCCAGGGCCTATGCCGGACAACTGCCCAATGCTGAGCTGCATATTTTCGATGGCGGGCATTTTCTTCTGGAAGACCATGCCGAAGAAGTCGCTGCGCTGATGCGGGAGTTTCTTGGGCGGACGGTGAGCGCCTGATCGCAGAAAAAGTGGTGCGTGGTTCGACAAGCTCACCATGAGGGAGGTGGTTTGGTGCAAGGCAAATCATAATCGCTGCAGACTATACCTCCCTGCAATCCTCATCATCCCTCATGGTGAGCTTGTCGAACCACGCACCACCTCGATGCACATCCGGTATCAGTAGTTGGCCACCCATTGCAGGATCAGCGATCCCAGGGCGGCGGATGCGGTGGCCTCATCGACGCAGCCGCAGGTCATTTCCCGGGAAATGGCCTCGGCTGCACCGATGATACCGACGCAGCGCAAGCGCAGAACACCGGCAGAAAGCGCCGAATAGGGTGCCAGCGCGGTGCGGTAGAGATCGACATAGCCGTCGATCAGCGCTTTCTGAAATGTTTCCATCTCCTCATCGCCCTTGAGCGCAGCGGAGATGGCGTGCCATTCCGGGCCTATGGAGCGGTAGCAGGCCATATAGGCCTCGCTCATCAGCCGGGCGACGCTCGCCAGCTGCTTCGGTGCCTGTTCCAGCGCCGCCAGCAAATCATCGACCTGCTGCTGGTCCAATTGCTGATACAGCGCGATCAGCAGGCCGGAGCGCGTGCCGAAATGCTCATAGGCAATTGGCTTGCTCACCCCCGCGCGCTCCGCCAGATAGCCGAGGGTCAGCGCATCGGTTCCCTGTGTGCGAACGATCCCCAGCGCCGTTTCCATGAGCTGCTCCCGCCGCTGGGCCTTCGGCATTTTCTTGGCGGCTGCGGTCTTGCTCATGCGGATTCCCTTTTTCACCAGAATAGCAATCCCGCCCCTTGACTTGCAATCGCACGCCCACATATTACTAAAAGTAACTTACCTATAGTAACATGAAGGGAATTCCCATGTCCACGACCATTGCAGCCCCTGTCCTCATCATCGGCGGATCCGGCATCGTCGGTTCGCAAGCGGCACAAACCCTGCGCAAGCTCCACCCGGATCTGCCCATCGCCATTGGCGGACGCGATCTGACCAAAGCAAAATCCGTCGCCGACACTCTCGGCAGTGCCGAAGCGGTTTCCATTGATCTTGACCGGGCCGATCTCGGCCAGCCCGCCGACAAGGCCTTCAGCGCCGTCGTGCTGTTCGTGAAAGACGAGACGCTCAACAGCCTGAAATATGCGCAGGCGCACGGACTGCCCTATCTCAGCGTCTCGAGCGGGGTGTTCGAAGTCGGCCCCGAGATGGCGCACTACATCCATAAACCCAACAGTTCGGCGATTCTCATGGCCAGTACATGGCTGGCAGGGTCGGCCACCTTCCCCGTGCTTCAGGCCGCCCGAGACTTCCGCCGGATAGACGAAATTACCATTGCGGTGGTGCTGGACGAGCAGGACATGGGCGGGCCGGCCGCCTTTGCCGATTTCGAACGGCTGACACAGTCCGCCCCCAATCCGCTGGCGCTCAAGAACGGCAAATGGCGCTGGGTGACGGGCGCGGAAGCCACCCGCAGTTTCACGGATATTGATGGAAAGCAGATCGAAGCCAGCGCCTATTCCCCCTTCGACGTCCTGAGCCTCGGCGTTGCCACCGGCGCACACTCCATCCGCTTCGACATGGCGTATGGCGAATCGGCCAGCCGGCGCCGGGGCGAGCCCTTTTCCACCGAGATCGTCATTGAAATCAGTGGCGAATTGAACACCGGCGAGCAGACAACAGCCCGCCTCGATATCGTCCATCCGCGGGGCCAGGCACCTCTGACTGCCCTCAACGTGGCACTGTCAGTCGAGCGCCTGCTTGGCCTTTCCGGCGGGGAAAAGGTGGCGCCGGGGCTGTATTTCCCCGACGGGCTGATAGAGCCGGATTATGTGGTGGCGCGGATGCAGGAGTTCGGCGCGGTGTTCCGCCGCACCGATGCGGAAAACCATCTGTGGGTTTCCGGGGAGAAGCGGCATATCGCTCGCGCATGAGCGGAAAAGGAATGCTAAGGAGGTCCGCGCGCGTTTGACCGTGCGCGGAATCACCACCGGTCTGGAGAAGCAATGAAGGTCGACATCGACATGGGAGCGGCGCCCGCAGGCGCAAAAGCCATGCTCGACCTGGAAGAGCTTCTGGCCACGCGCCTGCTGGTGCAGGGCAATTCCGGTTCGGGCAAATCCCATCTGCTGCGCCGCCTGCTCGAACAGAGCGCCCAGTGGGTGCAGCAATGCGTCATCGATCCGGAAGGCGACTTTGTCACGCTTGCCGACAAATACGGCCACGTGGTCGTCGACGGCGCCCGCACCGAGAATGAACTGACCCGCATTGCCGCGCGTATCCGCCAGCACCGGGTGTCCGTGGTGCTCGATCTCGAAGGCCTCGACGTCGAACAGCAGATGCGCTGCGCCGCGGCCTTTCTCGGTGGCCTGTTCGATGCGGAGCGCGACTACTGGTATCCCATGCTTGTCGTGGTTGACGAGGCGCAGCTGTTTGCCCCGGCGGTTGCCGGTGAAGTCTCCGACGAGGCGCGCAAGCTGTCGCTCGGGGCCATGACCAACCTGATGTGCCGCGGCCGCAAGCGCGGACTTGCCGGGGTTATCGCCACGCAGCGGCTGGCCAAGCTGGCCAAGAACGTTGCCGCCGAAGCCTCCAACTTCCTGATGGGCCGCACCTTCCTCGATATCGACATGGCCCGCGCGTCCGACCTGCTCGGCATGGAGCGGCGGCAGGCCGAACAGTTCCGCGATCTGGCGCGGGGTCACTTTGTCGCCCTGGGGCCCGCGCTGTCGCGCCGCCCGCTGCCGGTCACCATAGGCCCGGTCGAAACCTCCGCCCGCTCGTCCAGCCCGAAGCTGACGCCGCTGCCGCAGCAGGCCGACGACGCGCATGAACTGATCTTCACGCCGGCGCCTGAAGAGCGGCGCCCGGTCGTGCGGCGCGCACCCACGCCGCCGCCACCCACCCCAACGGCCGACATCTTGGCGCAGTTGACCCAAGCCAAGGCAATGGCCGAAGCGGAAGCACCCGCCCTGACGCTGTTCCCGGAAATCGACGAAGCCGAACGCAGCGCGCTGATCGATGCGGTCATGCAGGAAATGCTGGGCGACCCGGATGCCGGTTTCCGCACCGATGCGCTGCTCTATCAGGATTTTCTGGTGCGCTGCCGCATCCGCCGCGTCCCCGGCGATGCGCTGTCGCTGCCTGCCTTCCGCCGCAAGCTGGCCGTCGCCCGCGCCGGTATCGACGGCGAAACCGCACAGAGCGAGCCGTGGCAGCAGGCGCTGGAACTGTCCAAGAGCCTGCCCGATGATGTGCAGGGTGTGTTCTTCATTGTCGCGCAGGCGGCGGTCACCGGCAATCCCTGCCCGTCCGATGCAACGCTTGCCCGCGCCTATGGCACCCATTCCACCCGGCGCGCCCGGCGGCTCCTGACCTATTTCGAGGAACAGGGACTGGTGGTGGTCCGCACCGATTTTGCCGGAAACCGCGTCGTCGCCTTCCCCGATCTCGGCTGCGAGACAATGGCGGGCGATCCCAACGGTCCCGATGACGGCGCGCAGGAACAGCACGCCGCCGAATAGTCATCCGATGTCGGCGAGCAGCGGTGCGAGATCGCCGAGATGGTCGATCTGGCGGAAGCGTGGCTCCGCCACCGGCGCATCTACATGTTCGAGCACCCAGGTGAGCGCATGCGGGACATAGATGCCCCAGCCGCCGGCCTGAATGGCCGGAACCACATCCGATTTCAGCGAATTGCCGATCATCATGCTGTGCTCCGGGCCATCGCCATGGCGGCTGAAAATCCGCTCATAGGTGGCCCGGTCCTTGCTGCTGACGATCTCAACCGCATCGAAAAAATCGCCAAGGCCCGATTGCGCCAGCTTGCGCTCCTGATCGAAGAGATCACCCTTGGTGATCAGGACCAGCCGGTAGCGCCCGGCCAGCTGTTCCAGCGTATCCTGCACATGCGGCAGGGTTTCGATGGGATGACGCAGCATGTCCCGCCCCGCCGCCAGGATTTCGCCGAGAACCGATGACGGTATCTTGCCATCCGTCACCTCCAGCGCCGTCTCGACCAGCGACAGGGTGAAACCCTTGATGCCGAAGCCATAGAGATCGAGATTGCGCCGCTCCACCTCCAGAAGCCGGTCCGACAGGTCAGGCACATCCGTGTGGGGAGCAAGCAGCGTCTCGAAATGCTTTTCCGACAGCCGGAAGAACTGTTCGTTTTCCCAGAGCGTATCGTCTGCGTCAAAACCGATGGTGGTGAGGGAGGACATTCTCGAACTCTCATGCGTTGCCGAAATGGTGATCCCAGCTGTGTAGCGCTTGCCACCGGCAAAATCCACCAGCCGGGCATGACATTGCCTTGTTTCGCCACAAACCAAACCCCACCTGCGGCGGACTGCAAACCGGAGCACCAGCCTGTTGACCCAAGCCAAACCGCCACGACGCGCCCTGTTTATCATCAATCCCAATGCGCGCAGCGGCCGGAAGCCGATCGATCCCATCCGCAAGGCATTGGAAACCGGCGGGCTGACGCTGGTCGATGCGTCACCGGATAAGGACGAATCCATCTCCGACCTCATCAGGCGCATGCAGGATGCATGCGATCTGGTGATCATCGGCGGCGGTGATGGCACGCTGAATGCCGCCGCTGCCGGTCTTGTCGAGACCGGCCTGCCACTGGGTGTCCTGCCATTGGGCACGGCCAATGACTTCGCCCGGACGATCGGCCTGCCACCCGTCCCGCTCAAGGCGGCGGAACTGATCCTTTCCACCGAACCGCGCCCCATTGATCTCGGCGAAGTCAACGGCAACCTGTTCTTCAATGTTGCCAGCATCGGCTTCAGTGCCGAACTGGCCGCGGAATTGACGGAAAAGGCCAAGAAGCGCTGGGGCAAGCTCGGCTATGCCATTGTTGCCGCCCGCCTCCTCGCCCGCTCCCGGCTGTTCACCGCCTATGTCGAGCATGACGGCTCGGTCGAAACAATCCGGACGATGCAGGTTTCCGTCGGCAATGGCCGCCACTATGGCGGTGGCATGACCGTAGAGGAAACCGCGACCGCCGACGACGGGCGGCTGGATTTCTACAGCCTGGAGGTGGATCACTGGTGGCGGTTGCTGGGTCTCCTGCCCAGCCTGCGCAAAGGCACCCACGGCCGCTGGGACGATGTGCGGGCCTTCCAGACGACGCAAGTCACCATCAAAACAAGCAAACCGCGCCCCGTGAACACCGACGGCGACCTTACCACCTGGACCCCCGCGCATTTCCGCATACGGGAGAAGGCAATCCGGGTCTTTGCTCCGGCAATACCGGCCGGAACAGCTTCTGTCTAAATCCACAGCCTCTCCAGACTTTCCTCTGCAATTTCTCTGTGCTTTATGCTCATCAGTGGACTGCGTGACGAATGGGGGCTGGGTGAACGCGCTTTGTAAGATCGCTCTGGGGGCATCTCTCGCCATGCTGACCGCATCGATTGTGCTTGCGGCCGATAACCCGTCCATACCGGCACCGCCGCAGCCGCCCGCCCCGACCGTCAGCCAGATATGCGCCGCCATCGCCACCCAGGCCGACGGCCACGGTGTGCCGCGCGACTTCTTTGCCCGCCTGATCTGGAAGGAAAGCCGCTTCGACGATCAGGCGGAAAGCCCGGTCGGCGCGCAAGGCATCGCCCAGTTCATGCCGGGCACCGCCCGGGAGCGGCAACTGGCCAATCCCTTCGATTTCGCCCAGGCGCTTCCGGCATCGGCGGCGCTGCTCAAGGACCTGCGCGCCACCTTCGGCAATTGGGGACTGGCAGCGGCCGCCTACAATGCCGGACCGACACGCGTGTCGAAATGGCTGTCGAGCGGCGGTTTCCTGCCACTCGAAACCGAGGACTATGTGCTTGATATCACGGGGCGTCCGGCGGATGACTTTGCGGCGGGAGCAGAGATCGGCGCCGCGCCGCTCAATGTCAAACTGGGCTTCGATGCCGCCTGCCGCCAATTGCCGGTTGTCCGCTCGGCGACGATCTCCATGGCGCAGATCAAGCCGAAACCCTGGGGCATCCAGATTGCCGGAAACTTCCGCCGCTCGGCCGCCGTGAACCAGATGGAACGGCTGCGCCGCGCCTTTCCGGCCATCCTGAACCAGCACGAGCCGGTCATCAGCCGCTATCGCACGCCGATGGGCCGGCGCGGCATCTATGCCGTGCGCATCGGCGCCGATACGCGCGGCGAGGCCAATGCCATCTGCGCCAAGCTGCATGGCGCGGGCGGGGCATGTATTGTTCTGCGCAATCGTTAGGGCCAGACGCCAATATTTGACCATTTGGACAGTTTTATGCGGGATCACTACCACGCACAACCTCGAATTGCGGCGGCCTGCGCGGTTAATACATGGGTTGCAGGCAACGATTTTGCGCGGCGAAGTATGTCGGCTGCACAGCTGTTCGATATAGTCGCCTAAACGATGGAAAAACTTTTGCTTGCCAAAAAACACTTATTCTAGCAGTCTCAAAGCGTTCGGGCATCTGCGAACACTGGAAGACTGGAAGAACGGCGCGCCGGAACCGCAAGAATACCGGGTCGGGAGAAATCCCGGCAATGATCGGCTCCTTTCCTGAATTCGAGAACTGCCTGCATGATTTACGCCGGATGTATCTTACAAAAGGCGGCACTACCAATCCCGCAAGCCCGGAGGGGAACGCGGTAAGTAAGGAAAAGGAACGGAGCATGGCACAGACCGGTACGGTCAAATTCTTCAACAGTGAAAAAGGCTTTGGCTTTATCAAACCGGATGACGGCGCAGCGGACATTTTTGTCCATATCTCCGCCGTTCAGGCATCCGGCCTCACAGGTCTCGCAGACAATCAGAAGGTTTCCTTCGATACCGAGCCTGACCGTCGTGGCAAGGGCCCCAAGGCCGTCAACATCACGGTTACGGAATAATTCAGGCGGCGCAAGCCGCCTCGGGACCCCCGGACACGCCCGGGGGTTTTCCCTGAAAGTCCACCTCCCCGGTCGCGGCGATGGCTGCGCGTCCGCAAAGCGGATGCTTTGCGTGGAAATCCTCCCCAATTATCCAGTTTCGGCACCCTTCGCTCGTTCCTTGCCATGGATTTGCTGATATTATGATGTCGATGTGCCTTTCCCGCATGGGATGCAGGGAACGAAAGTGCCCGCTTTCCGTTCAGCTTGCATTCATTCTGGAACGTTTAAAACACACATCACGGCTGGCGCCCCCACTGAAAGTCCAGCCCAACACGATCAGGCGGTTCCAAAAGTTCCGCCAAGGATGCTTCAAAGGAGGCACAGATGTTTAAAGGTATGAAGATTGCCATTCTTGCGACGGCAGCTTTTGCAACGATCGCCGTTCCGCTTGCTTCGTCGGCATCGGCTGATGATTGGGGCTGGCGCCGTCATCATCATCGCGGCGGCGGCGATGCACTCGCAGCCGGCGCCATTGGCCTTGCCGCAGGTGCGCTCATCGGCGGCGCGCTCGCCCAGCCACGCGAACCCGACGTGATCTATCGCGACTACGATGATCGTCCCGTCTATCGCGCCGCGCCGGTTCGCGTCTATCGCGAAGTGCGCCCGGTCTATTATGGCAGCGCCCAGCCGTGGTCACGCGCCTGGTATCGCTATTGCGCCGACCGCTACCGCTCTTTCAATCCAGAAACCGGTACGTTCCGCGGCTATGACGGACGCGCATATTTCTGCAACGCCAACTGATCGCTGATCAGCCGGATCGAAAAAAGGCCGCCGGATCGCTCCGGCGGCCTTTTTGTCAGGTCAGGAACGGATTGGTGCGGCGCTCTTCGCCGAAACGGCCGCCGGGGCCATGCCCGCAGATGAAGCCGATATCGTCGCCAAGCGGAAACAGCTTGTTCTTGATCGAGTTGATCAGGGTCTCATGGTCGCCACCCGGCAAATCCGTGCGGCCGACCGAGCCGTTGAACAGGACATCGCCGACATGGGCGAACTTGGCGGCCCGGTTGTAGTAAACCACATGGCCCGGCGCATGGCCCGGGCAATGCAGCACCTCGAACACATGCGATCCGAAGGACACCGTATCGCCATCCGCAAGCCAGCGGTCCGGCGTGCAGTTGCGCACGCCGCTGCCCTGGATGCCGTACTGGACCGCCTTCTCCTCCATTGAATCCAGAAGGAATTTATCCGCCTGGTGCGGACCGATGATATCGACGCCGAGCGCCTCCTTCATATCCATGGCGCCTGCCGCATGATCAATATGGCCATGGGTGATCCAGATGGCGTCGATGGTGATGCCGTTGGAGCGGATGGCATGGAGCACCTGATCATTGTCACCGCCCGGATCGATCAGGACGCCATGCTTGTCATCGCTGTCGAAGAGGATCGTGCAGTTCTGCTGAAAGGCCGTCACGGGGATAATACCGGCCTGCAATTGTCCCATTTTGTTCCAACCCTATGCTTTCGGAAATCTCGTACATGAGGCTTTAGCCCAAATAAAAAGGGCGGCCAATGGGACCGCCCTTGAAAATCGTTTGCGTCCTGTGATGATCAGGATTTGGCCAGCGCGTTCTTGATCGCACCAACGATTGCAGTGAGGATAAGACCGCCAACACCGCCACCGGCAACATTGCCGATGATTGAGCCGAGATCAAATCCCGACGATGATGCTGCGTTTGCCACGAGCTGGGCACCACCGGCGCCAAGGTATTGCGTCAAGTAGCCACCCACTAGTCCACCAACGCCGCCGGCAATCGTATTGCCAGTCGGGCCAAGAGTCAGGTTCTTGAGAATACCGCCGACAATATTGCCGCCGACAGCCCCTGAGATCAGTTGGATGATGAGAGGAAGAAGTGCACCCATAATTGACACCCCGTCAACGTTTCGCGTCAGACTCATGCCTGACACTGGCATGTTGACTAAGTTTTGGGCAATGTCAAACCGGTTGATGCCTCAATAAAGAGGTATCAACCGGTTGTTTTCGTTAGCAAGCTTGCAGTATCGGGCTGAGCGCGCCTTATTTGCGCTCTGATGCTGCGAGTTATTCCGCTGCTGCTTTCTTCGGTGTTACTTCGGCGGCGTAATCGTTCATCAGGTTGATTGCGATCTCGCCAACGGTGAAGCGGTATGGCCCGATCTCCGAAACCGGCGTCACTTCCGCAGCCGTCCCGGTCAGAAAGCACTGTTCGAAACCTTCCAGTTCTTCCGGCATGATCGCCCGTTCGACAATCTCATAGCCGCGGCGCTTGGCCAGCTCGATGACCGTGCGGCGGGTGATGCCGTCGAGGAAGCAATCCGGCTTCGGCGTGTGAATGACGCCGTCCTTGACGAAGAACACGTTGGCGCCGGTGGCTTCGGCCACCTGGCCGCGCCAGTCGAGCATCAGCGCGTCCGCATAGCCCTTGGCTTCGGCGGCGTGCTTGGAGATCGTGCAGATCATGTAGAGACCAGCGGCCTTGGACTTGGACGGGGCCGTCTTCGGATCCGGGCGGCGATATTCCGCCATATCCAGGCGGATCCCCTTGAGCTTCTGCGCCGGGTCGAAATAGCTTGGCCACTGCCAGATGGCGATGGCCACGTTGATCCTGTTGTTCTGGGCCGAAACGCCCATCGACTCGCTGCCGCGCCAGGCGATCGGGCGCACATAGGCATCCTGAAAGCCCTGCTTGGCAAGAAGCTTGCGGCAGGCATCGTTCAGTTCTTCGACCGAATAGGGAATGGTGAAGCCAAGAATACGCGCCGATTCGTGCAGACGCTCCGTGTGTTCGTTGAGCTTGAAGATTTCGCCGCCATAGGCGCGCTCACCTTCAAAGACCGAGCTTGCATAATGCAGGCCATGAGTCAGCACGTGAACCTTAGCATCTGCCCAGCGAACGAATTCGCCATTCATCCAGATGTAACCTTCAAGCTGATCAAATGGTACGGATGCCATGTTTTCCTCCAGGCGTTTGATTCCTGATCGTTTGACGGGTTTGAGACGACGCCAATTGTTCCCGTTTCACAATTGGTGAACCTTGGCTCCCGACAGCGCCGCGCGTTCTTCTTGAACGCGCAAAGGACGCTGTCCATCTTGAATTCACGCCTGATCCCCGATGAAAATCGTGCCGATTTTCGGGACCATGCGTGGCAGCAATAGGCGTTTCGATGAGGAAAAATGTCCCGGAAACACTTATTGGCTTTTCGTTTCATTCAAAATGCGGCCAACAGCTTGCCAAAAATTATCAGCAGTCTAAAATTAAGTCAACAAGACTGACATATTATTCGGCGACACATGAATGAGAGCGGGAGCCCTGCATGAAACCTTATACACCGGATCGGCATATTGAGACAGCCCTGACCAAGGCGGATGCGCGCGAACTCGATCTCATCGAGCTGTTTTTCTTTGCCTACCGTGACTTCACCGCCGACCCGGATCTGATTCTGGAAAAGCTGGCTTTCGGCCGCGCCCATCACCGGGTTCTCTACTTCATCAACCGTAAGCCGGGCATGACCGTTGCGGAACTGCTGGATGTGCTGCAAATCACCAAGCAGAGTCTCGCCCGTGTTCTCAAGCAGCTGATCGACACGGGCCATGTCGTGCAGATACCCGGCCCGCGCGACCGGCGGCAGCGCGAACTCTATCCCACCATGAAGGGCAGAGAACTCGCGCTTGAGCTTGCCGCACCGCAATCACGCCGCATTGGCAGTGCATTGGAGCAAATCGGTCTGGCTGACCGGGCCGTGATCGAACATTTCCTCAAAGCGATGGTCAATCCGGGCCAAAGGCAACAGATCGACAGTCTGCCACAGGCAGGTTAGTTTATGCCGGATAGGGACGTCCGGGGACCAAGGGCGGGCGCCAATGCCCGGAGAGAGAAGGAATGATTTTGGTGAGTGAAGAACTTCCGCTTTCAGACGATGCGCCGCACCTGCTCATTGTCGACGATGACACCCGGATTCGAAATTTGCTGTCGCAATATCTGACCGGCAGCGGCTTTCGCATTACGGTGGCTGCCAATGCGGACGAGGCCAGGCGCAAGCTTGCCGGCATTGATTACGATCTGCTGATCCTCGATGTGATGATGCCGGGTGAAAGCGGCGTGGCCCTCACCCAGTCCCTGCGCCAGGAAAAGAGCGTTCCCATCCTGATGCTCACGGCCCTGTCGGAAACCGACAGCCGCATCAGCGGTCTCGAAGCCGGTGCGGATGATTATCTGCCGAAGCCCTTCGATCCGCGCGAACTGATCCTGCGCATCAACAATATCCTGCGCCGCGGCGCCCCGGCATCGCAGGCCAAGATCGAGCAGATCGTTTTCGGGCCCTATACCTTCGTCATCGCCAAGCGCGAGTTGAAGCGTTCGGGCGAACTGATCCGCCTGACCGACCGCGAGCAGGATATCATGGCGATATTCGCGGCCCGTGCCGGTGAAACCGTGCCCCGGCATGAGCTGACCGGCCAGGAAGGCGATGTCGGCGAACGGACGATCGACGTGCAGATCAACCGGCTGCGCCGCAAGATAGAAAATGACCCGGCCAATCCGGTTTGGTTGCAGACGGTGCGCGGCGTCGGCTATAAATTGAGCGTGGAGTAAACGTCGCGATCCGCGGGATCAGGACGCAATAACCAATGCGCGAGTGGGCACCGATCATATGGCACAAACGGACAGTGCAAAACGCGCATTGGCAGTCAGGCAGCGGCATTGGCGCCGCCGCCGCAGCACGCTGCTCGGCCCCTGGCGGAAGTTTTCCCGCTGGCTGGCGCAGTGGATGCCGAAACGGCTCTATGCCCGTTCGCTGATCATCATCATCGCACCCATGGTGCTGCTGCAATCGGTCATCGCCTTCGTGTTCATGGAGCGCTACTGGCAGACGGTCACCCAGCGCCTGTCGACGGCCGTGGTGCGCGACATCTCCGGCATCATCGACCTGATGGATACCTATCCGCAGGACCCCGGCTATGAAAACCTCATCCGCATTGCGCGCGAGAGATTGTCGCTCAACATCTCCATCCTGCCGCCCGACCCCTTGCCTGCACCCGGTCCGAAGCCGTTCTTTTCCATTCTTGACGAACCGCTGAGCGCCGAGATCACCAAGCAGATCAACCGGCCGTTCTGGATCGACACAATAGGCGATTCCGATCTCGTCGAAATCCGCATCCAGCTGGAAGGCAAGGTCCTGCGGGTCTTTGCCCGCCGCAGCCAGGCCTATGCCTCCAACACGCTGATTCTCCTGGTCTGGATGTCCGGCTCTGCGCTGGTGCTGCTGGCCATCGCCATCCTGTTCCTGCGCAACCAGATCAAGCCGATCCAGCAACTGGCCGCGGCCGCCGACAGTTTCGGCAAGGGCCGGGCGACACCGCCCGATTTCAAGCCGCGCGGCGCGGAGGAAGTCCGGCGGGCGGGCGCGGCCTTCATCGTCATGCGCGAGCGCATCGAACGCCAGATCGAGCAGCGCACCACCATGCTGAGCGGCGTCAGCCACGACCTGCGGACAATCCTCACCCGCTTCAAGCTGCAGCTTGCGCTGGTCGGCCACAAGGTCGATACGGAAGCGATGGAGCAGGATATCGAGGACATGCAGTCCATGCTCGAAGGCTATCTCGCCTTTGCCCGCAGCGAGGCGGAGGAAGAAACCGGCACCTTCAATCTCGAACGCCTTTTCACCAAACTGAAAGAGGAAGGCACCCTGCTGGAGCGCGGCTTCAAATCCAGCATTCGCGGCGAACCGGAGATTCAGGTCCGGCCCAATGCCTTCTCGCGCCTGATCTCCAACCTGGTATCGAACTCGTTCCGCTATGCCAAGAATGTCGTCGTCACCGCCGATCACCGCGACGGCTGGCTGAGCATCACCATCGACGATGACGGCTCCGGCATCCCCAAGGAGATGCGCGACGAGGTGTTCAAGCCATTCTTCCGGCTGGATGAGGCGCGCAATCAGGATGCCAGCGGCACCGGGCTCGGGCTTGCCATCGCGCTTGACATTGCCCGCAGCCATGGCGGCGATATCACCCTGGACGAAAGCCCCATGGGCGGCCTGCGCGCCGTCGTGCGCATTCCCGCCTGATCGTCAGGCGGCCCGGTTGCCGATCGGCGTCACGCAGGAGGTTTCGGCGGTTGCCTGGACACCGCGCAAATACAGCGCACAGGTGGTGCGCAGCATCGAGGCGAAATTCGGAATCTCGCCATTGGCCTGCAGGGCCTCATCGTAAAGCGTCGAGATGAAGCGCGGCGTCGTCATGTTCTGACTGACGGCGATCTCGTCCAGAAGCTTCCAGAACGTGACTTCCAGCTGGATGCTGGTGGAATGCCCGGCAATGCGCACAGAACGGTTGATCTGCCGGTAGCCTTCCGGATCCTGTTCTGCAAATACCTTACACATCCAACGAACCTCCCTTTTTCTGCTTCGCCCTCGGCCATCCCCTTGATGCGCTTCATCCCGGCAGGTGAAATTTTGCGCACCGGATCGGTTGCCGGCGAAAATTATTCCGCTCTTCCGGCGGTGTGGTAGCCGATTGCCACCCATTCTGTTTTCCCGGGTCCATAATCGCCGACATGCCCTGCAACTGCAACCGAAGTTTTGCCGCGGGGCGCAACGTCAAAGGAGGTCTTTTTGGCAAAAGCCATCCATTCCATGATCCGCGTGCTCGATGAGGACAGGTCCGTATCATTCTATCAACAGGCATTCGGCCTCGAAGTCGCCGACCGGCTGGATTTCGACAGTTTCACGCTCGTCTATCTCAGGAACAGCGAAACGGCATTCGAGCTCGAACTGACAATCAACAAGGGTCGCACCGAACCCTACAATGTCGGTGACGGCTACGGCCATCTCGCGGTCAGCGTCGATGATCTAGACGCCCAGCATACCCGGCTGAAAGGTCTCGATTTCAAAATCCGTGACATTGTCGAATTCAAGCGTGAGGGTGCGCTGCTGGCCCGGTTCTTTTTCGTCGAAGACCCGGACGGCTACAAGATTGAAGTCCTGCAACGACAGAGCCGGTTCGTCTGAAACCGGCTGAACGGCGTTGGAGGACGCCATCAGCCAGCAAGGGCGCGCTCGGGGGAGAGCGCCGATAGCAAGCAAGGGAGGAAATCCATGGTAACGATATTCAACCGCAAGGCCGCGGAGCCGGGCAAATCCGGCTCCGCCACGCAGGCCGGCCTGTCGCGGCGTGAACTGCTCAAACGGGGCGGCATGGCCAGCCTCGGCGCTCTGTTGGTCATCAGCGGCAATTCCATCATCCATCCGCAGCAGGCCTGGGGCCTCGAGACATCCAATCTCAAGCCCGAGACCATGGCGACGCTGATCCAGCTGGCGCGCGATATCTACCCACATGACAACATTCCCGACCGCTTCTACGCCATTGCCGTCAAACCCTACGACGCCAAGGCAGGGTCCGATCCCAAGCAGAAGGAGCTGATCGAGACCGGCATCGCCGACCTCGACAGGCGGGCCGGCAAAGGCGGCTATCTCGGTCTCGACTGGGAAGAGCACCGGTTGAAACTGCTGCGCCAGATTGAGGACACGCCGTTCTTCCAGACAATTCGAGGTGGTCTTGTCACCGGGCTCTACAACCAGAAGGAGCTGTGGCCGCTCTTTGGCTATGAAGGCGAATCCTACTCGAAGGGCGGCTATATCGCCCGCGGCTTCAGCGACATCGAGTGGCTTTGAGCCGTCTCGGCCATCGCACATTGTTCTTCAGCCTATCGGGAGGAAACCATGGCTGCACCTTATGATCTCAAGGACGACCACGTTGTCGTCATCATCGGTTCCGGCGCCGGCGGCGGTACGCTTGGCAACGAACTCGCGCAGAAGGGCATCGACGTCGTCATACTCGAAGCCGGCGCCCGGCACGAATATGAAGACTTCATCAATGACGAATGGGACAGTTTCGGCCAGCTTGCCTGGGTCGACAAACGCAGCACATCCGGCGACTGGCGGGTCGCCAAGGATTTTCCCAACCTTCCCGCGTGGATCGTCAAATCGGTTGGCGGCACCACCACCCATTGGGCCGGTGCCTCGCTGCGTTTGCAGGAGCACGAGTTCCGCACCCTGAGCCATTACGGCAAGCTCGAGGGCGCCAACCTGCTCGACTGGCCTCTCACCCTGAAGGAACTCGAGCCCTATTACGCCAGGGCCGAGGACAAGATGGGCGTGACCCGCACCAATGGCATTGCCGGCCTGCCGGGCAACAACAACTTCAAGGTGCTGAAAGCCGGGGCCGACAAGCTCGGCTACAAGGAATGCCACACCGGCAACATGGCGATCAACTCCGCCGAGCGGGATGACCGCATGGCGTGCCAGCAGACAGGGTTCTGTTTCCAGGGATGCAAATGGGGCGCCAAATGGTCGACGCTCTATACGGAAATCCCCAAGGGGGAAGCCACCGGCAGGCTGGAAGTCCGCCCCAATGCGATGGTGCAGAAGATCGAGCACGACAAGAGCGGCAAGGTGACCGGCGTGCTCTATGTCGACAAGGACGGCAAGCAGCATGTGCAGAAGGCCCGCATCGTTGCCGTTGCCGGCAATTCGATCGAGAGTCCGCGCCTGCTGCTGAATTCCGCCTCGACGACGTTCCCGGATGGACTGGCGAACTCCTCCGGCCAGGTCGGGCGCAACTACATGCGCCACACCACCGGCTCGGTCTACGGTATCTTCGAAAAGCCCGTGCACATGTATCGCGGCACCACCATGGCCGGTATCATCCGCGACGAGGCACGGCATGACCCGGCGCGGGGCTTTGTCGGCGGCTATGAAATGGAAACGCTGTCGCTCGGCCTGCCCTTCATGGCGGCGTTTCTCGATCCGGGCGGCTGGGGCCGTTCCTTCACCTCGGCGCTCGATGAATATGCCAACATGGCCGGCCTGTGGATCGTCGGCGAGGACATGCCGCAGGAGAACAACCGCATCACCCTGCACAAGGAGGAGAAGGACCAGTACGGCCTGCCCATCGCCAATGTGAACTTCAGCGACCACCCCAACGACACCGCGATGCGCAACCATGCCTACAAACAGGGCCAGGCCCTTTACAAGGCCGTCGGCGCGACCCGCACCCTGCCGACACCGCCCTACCCGTCAACCCATAATCTCGGCACCAATCGCATGAGCGAGAAGCCGAAGGATGGCGTGGTCAACAAGTTCGGCCAGAGCCACGACATCAAGAATCTCTTCGTCTCCGACGGCAGCCAGTTCACCTCGGGCGGGGCGGAAAACCCGACATTGACGATTGTCACGCTCGCCATCCGGCAGGCGGACTACATCGCCAAGGAGATGGCGGCGAAGACGATCTAGATTTAGGGACTGAAAAAGCTCTGGGCGCAAAAGCCGACTTTTGCGCCCATGAATCTCATTAAGAGCTCGTATTTAGAACAGCTTGCCGCCGTTCGGCACCGGCTTGCTGATGGCGGCCAGAACAACCCCGCCTTCCTCGTCCGGGAAACCCAGTGTCAGCACTTCCGACATGAACGGGCCGATCTGGCGCGGCGGGAAGTTGACCACCGCCATCACCTGGCGGCCTTTCAGCTCGTCCAGCGTGTGGTGCTTGGTGATCTGCGCGGAGGACTTCTTCACCCCGATTTCCGGGCCGAAATCGATCTTGAGCTTGAAGGCCGGCTTGCGCGCTTCCGGGAAGGTTTCCGCCTCGACGATCGTGCCGACGCGGATATCCACTTTCTCAAAATCATCAAAACTGATGGTCATCACATTCAACTCAAACAAACCGCCATGCTTCCGGTCAGGCAGAACCGACCGTCTCGAACAGAATGCTATCGAGCGATTCCCGTGCTGTCGAGCCCGACCAGACAACAAACTGGAATGCCTGAAAATAGGTCTCGCAGGCATCCAGCGCACTGGACAGGAGCACTTCCACCTGTTTGCTCGTCGGTTCCGCACCGCCGGACAGAAGCAGCGACTGGCGGTACATCACCGCGCCTTCCTGGCGCCACAGATCGAAATGCCCCATCAGCAGCTGTTCGTTGATCAGCGACAGCAAGCGCATCACTTCATTGACGCGCGGTTCGCTGACCGCGATGTCAAAGGCGCAGGCCAGATGCAGCGCCTCGAAATCTTCCATCCACGAGAAGGAAATCTGGTAATCGGTCCAGTTGCCCTCGACCGTAATGGCAATCTCGTCGTCCCCGGTGCGCTCGAAAGCCCATTCATTGGCATGGGCCACATGTTCAATCACATCGACCGGATGCAAATCACGCGCAATCTCTATTTCCAGAAGGCTCATCGCCATTACCTGCTCAATCGAATCTCATCTGACGCTGCGGGAGCACAGCGCACCCACCCAAAGGACACCTAACGCTTGAAAACTCACCGGCAGGCAGTACGCACCAGCCGGACCACGGATATGAACTTGTTACCCGCTGCATGACCATTGAAACGAATCATGCTGTAATTTCAGTGTATTGATGCTGAGTCCGAGCGCCAGTCCCCTTTTGGCCAAATGGCGCGAATGGGTGTGGACAGATGTTATGAAAATGATTCACGACCAGCCTTTAACTGACTCTAAGAAAACGATTTTCGGCGATTTCCACCTGTTGATAATTTCTTAAGATTTATTTTGGGGACAGCCCGAATATGCCGGATAAATCACCGCGAAACGGCGCCCGGGCGCCCCGCAGAGAGTGTCCGCGATTCCGGAGCGGTCAAAAATGCAAAAGGCCCACTGCCCGGACACGGGCAATGGGCCTGCAAAAATGCGATTCTTTTGACGATCAGTCCTTCTTGGCGCGCGTGCCGGCTGCTGCTGCCTTTGCCGGTTTGGCCGCATCGGCGCCAGGCTTTTCCTTGTGGCCGACGAGCGCTTCCAGCGCTTCGATACGGGCGAGCAGCGCCGTGTTTTCGGCACGGGCACGGATGGCCATTTCGCGCACCGCTTCGAAGTCCTCGCGCTGCACCACATCCATGGTGTTGAGCAGCCGTTCAGCCTGCCCACGGAAAGCGGTTTCGACTTCGCGGCGGACGCCCTGCGCTGCACCGGCAGCGTCAGTCACGAGCTTGGCCAGTTCATCAAGAACGCGGTTTGATCCATTGGTCATGGCAGATACCTCTGTTGCTTTCCCCATCAAATAATCGCCGCGGCAGGCGATTGCAAGCGAAGGTCATAATTGCACAAATGTTACCGGAGAGGCGGCTTGACGCTGTTCCTGCCCTCGCGCATGGTCCGCGCCGATGAACCTGATGATGACGGAGTGCCTATTGTGAGCGAAATACTTGTCCCGACGATGGCCGCGATCGCATTTCCCAATATCGATCCGGTGATCTTTTCCATCGGGCCGTTCTCTGTTCACTGGTATGGCCTCGGCTATGTCGTCGGCATTCTCTTCGCCTGGTGGTACGGCAAGAGACTCATCAGCAAGCCGCGCCTGTGGGCCAACAACACGCCGCCGATGAAGCCCAACGATCTCGACGACTTCGTCCTGTGGGCTGCGCTCGGCGTGGTTCTGGGCGGGCGCATCGGCTATATCCTGTTCTACGATCTGGCCCGCTACATCAGCCACCCCTTCGACATCTTCAAGGTGTGGGAAGGCGGCATGTCCTTCCATGGCGGGTTGATCGGCACCACGCTGGCGATGATTCTGTTTGCCCGCTCGCGCAAGATCAAGGTGTTCAGCATGATCGACACCATCGCCGCGGGTGTTCCCGTCGGCCTTGGGCTGGTCCGTGTTGCCAATTTCATCAATGGCGAACTCTGGGGCCGCATCACCGATGTGCCCTGGGGCATGATCTTCCCGACCGGCGGCCCGTTCGTCCGCCATCCGAGCCAGCTGTACGAGGCGGCGCTGGAAGGCATCGTCCTGTTCGCCACCCTGGCGCTGCTGATCTTTTACGGCCGCAAGCTGAAGAGCCCGCGCTTTATCGGCGGCGCCTTCATCACCGGCTATGGCCTGTCGCGCATCTTTGTCGAGTTCTTCCGCGAGCCGGATGCCCAGCTCGGTTATCTCTATGGCGGCTGGCTGACGATGGGCATGATCCTGTCCGTTCCCATGGTGCTCGTCGGCCTGTGGGCGCTGCTGACCGCCCGCAACCCGGAAGTTTCCACCGGACGATGACACTGAAACAACGCATCATCCGGCAGATCGGGCTGACAGGCCCGGTCAGCGTTGCCGACTACATGGCGATGTGCCTGTTCGATCCGGAAGCCGGCTATTACACGACGCGCGAACCGTTCGGCCGCGAGGGTGATTTCATCACCGCCCCGGAAGTCAGCCAGATGTTCGGCGAGCTTGCCGGCGTCTGGTGCGTCAACGCCTGGCAGGCGATGGGATCGCCCGCCGCATTCATCCTGTGCGAGATGGGGCCCGGACGCGGCACGCTGATGCAGGACGTGCTGCGGACGGCATCGAAGCTTGCCCCGGATTTCATCGCGGCGGCACAGATCCGCATGATCGAGATCAGCCTGCGCCTCGCGCAGATCCAGAAAGAGACACTCGCCGCCTCCGGTCTTGATATCCAATGGCATGCGCAGTTCGGCGATTTGCCATCCGGTCCGCTGGTTCTGCTGGCCAACGAGCTGTTCGATGCCATTCCGGTCCGCCAGTACGTCAAATCGGGCGGGCGTTTCGTCGACCGCATCGTCACCGTCGACGACGGCGGCAACCTGGCATTTGCGGCGGGAAGCGGATCGATCGATACGGCGCTATTGCCCGCCGGACACAGCACGGCACCCGATGGCAGCATTGTCGAAATTGCCCCGGCACGCAGTGCGCTGATGCAGGATATCGCCGAACGCCTGCACCGCGAGCGCGGTGCGGCGCTGCTCTTCGATTATGGCCATCTGCACCAGGGTTTCGGCGACACGCTGCAGGCGCTGCGCAGCCATAAGCCTGTTGATGTGCTGGACACGCCGGGTGAAGCCGACCTGACCAGCCATGTGGATTTTGCCATGCTGGCAAGGGCCGCGCGTTCTGAAGGCTGCACGGCGAATGCCATGACGCAGGGAGATTTTCTCATCGCCATGGGCTTGCTCGACCGCGCCGGCGCCCTCGGCAGCGGCAAGCCGGCGGCGTTCCAGGAGCAGATCCGCGCCGATGTCGAGCGGTTGGCAGGCCCCGATCAGATGGGCACGCTGTTCAAGGTGCTTTGCGTCGCGGACTCCGCCACACATTTGTTTCCATTCGAATCCATATGACGGAAGCAATTGACTTCGCGTCGATGCTCCACCACCATCCGCAGCCTTGAGAAAGAGCAATCCGGCATGATCACGTCTGAAAAACCAGTAGCGCTGCACGCTTCCCTGCTGGGGTCTCCCGAGAAAGATCGAATCGCTCACGGGTTCTTCACCCGTATCGGCGGTGTTTCCACAGGCATTTATGCCGGATTGAACGTCGGCAGCGGCTCCAACGACAATCAGGACCATGTTCGGGAAAACCGCAGGCGCGTAGCCAGCGCGCTGGGAGCAGACATCTCCCATCTCGTCACCGTGCATCAGGTGCATTCGCCCGATGTCATCACGGTCACGGCGCCTCTCACCGGCGAGCGGCCCAAGGCCGACGCCATGGTGACGGCGACACCCGGCCTTGTCATCGGTGCGCTGTCGGCCGATTGCGGCCCGATCCTGTTTGCCGACCGCGATGCGAAAGTCATCGGCGCGGCCCATGCGGGCTGGCGCGGCGCCCTTGGCGGCGTACTGGAAAATACCATCGACGCGATGATTGCGCTCGGTGCGAAACGCGACAACATCCAGGCGGTGCTGGGACCAACGATCGGCCCCGACAATTACGAAGTCGGCGCGGAATTCTATGATCAGTTCACCGGAACCGACCCGTCCTACACCCGTTTTTTCCGCGACTCCGCCAAAGAAAACCACAAGATGTTCGATCTCTGGGCTTTCATCACCATGCGGCTGCGCAATGCCGGGGTGAACGCCGCCGCACTGGAGAAATGCACCTATGCCGAGGAAGACCAGTTTTTCTCCTACCGGCGCACCACCCATCGCAAGGAACCGGACTATGGTCGCCAGATCTCGGCGATCACCATTCTAGAGGAACAATGATGGCCCTTCATTTCGAGCCCGAGGAATTTGCGGCACGCCGCGACCGCCTGATGATGGTGATGGCCGAGCAGAAGCTGGATGCCATTCTGCTCTTCGCGCAGGAGAGCATGTACTGGCTGACCGGCTATGACACGTTCGGCTTCTGCTTCTTCCAGTGTCTCGTCGTCAAGTCCGATGGCAGCCAGGTGCTGATGACCCGCTCGGCCGATTTGCGCCAGGCGCGCCAGACCTCGAACATCGAAAACATCGTGATCTGGGCCGACCGCGACAATGCCAATCCGGCAGCGGATTTGCGCGAACTCCTCAACGATCTCGACCTGCTCGGCAAACGCATCGGCGTGGAATACCAGACCCACGGCCTGACCGCCGCCAATGGCCGCAAGCTCGATGAACAACTCGCTGCCTTTGGCCAGATCGTCGACGCATCCGGTCTTGTCGACAGGCTGCGCGTGCTGAAAAGCCCGGCTGAAATCGCCTATAGCCGCAAGGCGGCCGAACTTGGCGACGAGGCGCTGGATGCAGCGTTGAAGCTCATCAAGGCCGGTGCCGACGAAGGCGACATCCTCGCGGCCATGCAGGGCGCCATCTTTGCCGGCGGCGGCGATTACCCGGCCAACGAATTCATCATCGGTTCGGGCGAAGATGCCCTGCTGTGCCGGTACAAGGCCGGGCGGCGCAAGCTCACGAAAAACGACCAGCTCACGCTGGAATGGGCCGGTGTCTACCGCCATTACCACGCGGCAATGATGCGCACCGTTTTGACCGGCAAGGCGTCGAAACGCCATCTGGAGCTCTACGACGCGGCACGCGAGGCGCTCGAGGCAGTTGAAGAGGCGATGACTCCGGCATCAACTTTCGGTGATGTCTTTGACGCGCATTCCCGGGTGATGGAGGCGCATGACCTGACGCGGCACCGGCTCAATGCCTGTGGCTATTCGCAAGGCGCGCGCTTCACACCCTCATGGATGGACATGCCGATGTTCTATGCCGGCAATCCGGAGCGGATACAGCCCGACATGACGCTTTTTGCCCATATGATCATCATGGATTCCGACAGCGGTACGGCCATGACATTGGGACGGACCTACCTCACGACCAATGGCGC